>NZ_JAMBDT010000005.1:0-93240 GCF_025143765.1 Gordonia sp. p3-SID1431 | reverse complement strand
CCACGACTGTCGCGAGGTGTGGGAGATGAACCGGATCGAGGCTCAGACGGACAGTGCGGCCAGCTGTTTCGTGAACTCCGCCTCGTCGATTCGCGTGTGGCGTCCGTCCTCGACGACGATCTCGCCACCCACCATCACCGTGTCGACGATGGACCGTGATCCGGTGGTGAGCAGCGACGCGCCGGGATCCCGGACGGGGAGGGTGGCGTAGTCGCGATCGAACCGCACCAGGGTGAGGTCCGCGGGCGACCCGACCGTCACGCCGCCGGTCACCGGCGACAGACCGAGCGCGGAGTTGGCGCCGCCGCAGGCGATGTCGAGCATCTCGGGGAACCCGAGCAGGTCCGCACGCCGGTGGACGGCACGTTGCAGGTAAGCGGCGATGCGCAGCGTCGCCAGCATGTCCTGGGTGTCGTTGCTGGCGGCGCCGTCCACGCCCAGCCCGACCGCCAGGCCGCGCTCCAGCATCGCCGGGATCGGGGCCACCCCGCTGCCGAGCCGCATGTTCGACAGCGGGTTGTGCGACACCGCAACCTTCCGGGCGGCGAGGGTGCGCTGGCCGGCGTCGTCGAGCTCGACGCAATGGACGGCGAGGACGCGGTCCCACAGGAAGCCGTTGCGGTCGAGGTGGTCGACGGCCCCGAAGCCGGTGTGCTGCCGACACATCTGCTCGTCGGTGCCGGTCTCGAGCAGGTGGATGGAGACCGGCAGTCCACGTTCCTGCGCGAAGTCGCGGATCGTCCGCATCCCGGCGTCGGTGACCGAGCGCGGATTGGGTACCGCCAGGGCCATCGAGATCGCTGACCCGGCAACCTCGTTGCGGAGATGGTCGACGTGGTCGAGGACCTCGCCGAGGGGTTGCATCAGCCGCGGTTCGAACCCCCACTTGCGGCTCGGGTCGGCCCGGTCGGCGACCCCGCGGCCGAGGACTGCGCGGATTCCGGTGTCGCGCAGTGCCCGTACGACGGCGTCATGGATCTCGTGCGACGGGTTCGGCCACATGTGTTCGACGACGGTCGTCGTGCCCGATCGCAACAGTTCGAGGCAGGCCGAGACAGCGGCGAGGTAGGCCCGCTCGGGTGTGATCGCCACCGATTCCTCGCCCACGGCCAGCAACCATTCGAGCAACGGTGTGCATTCGGCGATTCCCCGCATGAGCGACTGCTGGAGGTGCGTGTGGGTGTTGACGAACCCGGGGATGACGTAGCCGCCGGTATCTTCGCCCGGACGGTCGGTGGGCGCGATCGCGGTGACGATCCCGTCGACGACATGGACGTCGTGATGGGCTTTCCACTGCCCGGCCGTGTAGACGGTGACGTCGCGAAAGGCCGGGGCCGCCGCGGTGACGGCGGCCCCGGGCAATGATGTGTCGGTCACTTCGCGAAGTTCGCGGCGATGCGCTGGGCGAGGTAGTCGGCGGCGGTGATCGGCGGGTAGGTGCCGCCCGCGCTCTCGATCAGCACGTCGGAGTTCGCTTGGGCGAAATACGCGAGCGTGTAGCGCGGACCGGTGTACTCGCCTCGGCGGGGAGCCCGGACCCGATGGAAGTTCGACGGCAGTCGGTCGTCGGACCAGCGCATCAGCATGTCGCCGATGTTGCAGGTGATGGCGTCGTCGGACGGCTCGACCGACGTCCAGGCCTGACCGTCGGCCTCGGCTCCCGGTAGCACCTGCAGACCTCCCTGACCGGACCGCTGGAACAGCAGGGTCAGTGCGTCGAAGTCGGTGTGTGCGCCGGCGCGCCAACTGTTCTCGGAGTCGATCAGTTCGTCGGGGAACGCGTAGTAGTGCAGCAACCGCAGGGTGCTCTGGTAGGTGTCCGCCGTCGGGTCGTGCGCCCGGGTGAAGAAGTCGCGGTCGAGACCCAGACGCTCGGCGAAACAGCTGAGCAGGGTCATCGCCACCGACCAGCACCGGTGCTCGAAATCCTCGATGGTGGAGCGGAATCCGGCGAGCTCGCGCTCACTCGGCCACAGTCCGTCCATGCGGGGCCGGGTGAACTGGTAGGACTCCTTCTGGTCCGGTGTGCCGATCGACGGGCGTACCTGGGTGCGGTACTCCCAGCCCGCGTTCTGGCCCTTCTTGAGCGGATACTGCTCCTTGATCGAACGGGGGAGCGCGAAGAACCGGGCGGACATCTCGAACGCGTGGTCCACCGCGGCCAGGTCGATGCCGTGGTCGATCACCTGGAAGAAGCCGATGTCGGTTGCGGCCGACCAGAGTTGGTCGGCGATCTCGTCGCGGCGGTTGTCCAGATCGGCCAGACTGATCCGGCGGATCTCGCGGTCGGTGGTTTCGGTCCCCAGCCCGCCCATCCGGCGTTCCCGGTCGAGCTCGGTCAGGCCGGCCGAGGCGGCCGGCGATGGGGGTGTGGTGGTCTCTGTCATCGTGTGTCTCTCTGTGGTCGGGGAAGACGTGGGCGTCGGGTCAGCGGATCTGCTCATCGATGAACTGGGTCGTGAACAGCTGGTCGGCGGGCAATGCGGCCGGCAGGTCGGCGCCTCCGCCGTTCAGGATCGGCACGAGGTCGTTGATCACGTTCTGCGCCTTCACCATGTCGTAGCTGCCGTAGACACCGTCCGCGCCCGGGGCGATGACCGCGCGATCCTTCAGCAGGCCCGCCGAGTACGCCGCCTCCCCGGCTGAATACGGGGTGAAGGAGACGTCCTGGGACACCCAGTTGACGATGGTGGCGTTGACCGCGTCGGGCGAGGCCACGTAGTCCTTACCGGTCTGCTGGATCATCGGGACCAGCTTCTCCAGACACGGCGACATCTCCTCGACGTCACCGGCGCGGACCGAGACGTTCGACGCGTAGACGTCGTACCCGGCGTCCTTGACCATCGCGTAGGCGACCGGCTTGTTCCACGACGGGGTCTCGTTCTCGTAGGTGTAGGGCTCGGAGTTGGCGAACCCCTGCTGGGTGATCGACGGGTCGCCGACGAAACGTGCCGGGGCGCCGTCGTAACTGGTGTCGAGCTGACCCTGCTGCAGCAGCCCCTTCGCGACCAGCCACTGCGGGAAGATCTGATCCTTCGACACCACCACGCTGGCGTCGGATCGGCCGATGTCGGCGATCGTCTTCACGTCCGGGTGGGTTGCGGGGTCCCACATGATGATCGAGGGGTTGTACTGCAGCAGGGGCGTCACACCGACCACGCGTTGGTCCTTGGCGGCGGAGATCATCTGGTCGCCGTGGACGAGACCGAGGTGGATGGAGTCGTCGGAGTACATGGCCGAGGGCACCGACTGGAATCCGATGGCCGGTCCGCCGGCGCGCAGCGTGATGTCGACGCCGGTGTCCATGCCGTCGAAGACGAGCGGGCCGGAGACCGACTTGTTGTCGGTGTCGACGGTGTACCCGGGTCCGAGAAGTCCGATGACCCCGGCCATGTCCGACTGCGGTTGCCACTGCAGTTGAACCACCGCGTTGTCGGGGCAGGTTCCGGCGAGGGTGGATTCGGCCGGCGCCGAGGGGAGGCTCGACGACGCGGTGTCGTCGGACCCGGAACTCGAGCAGCCGGCGAGAACCGCTGCGCAGATCGTCGCCGCCGTGGCGGCGACGGCCAGACGCGACGTGCGGAGGCGGGTCATCTAATAGCAGAAAGACTGCAACAGTTACATGTAGACATGCACAGGGCGGGAAGGCCGGATGAAACTCTACGACACGGTGAGGGATGTGGATGCGCGTCATCTCACCAAAGATGTGGTCGCGTCCGTCTCCGGGGTGACGAAGCGATTCGAGTCCGGGACCCAGGCGCTGGACCGGGTGGACCTCGACGTGCGCGCCGGCGACTTCGTGGCCGTCGTCGGACCGTCGGGTTGTGGTAAGTCGACCCTGCTCCGGATGGCCGCCGGTCTCGAGAAGCCCACAGAGGGAAGCGTGGCACTGTCCACGGAGTCGGTCGGGTTCATCTTCCAGGAACCGACCCTCCTCGCCTGGCGCAGTGTGCGGGGCAATGTCGAACTCTGCGCCGAGATCGCCCGGCTGCCGCGGGGTGAACGACGACGCCGGGCGCAGGCCGCCATCGACGCGGTCGGTCTCACCGGGTTCGAGTCGCAATTGCCGCGCATGCTGTCCGGTGGCATGAAGATGCGTGCCTCGCTGGCCCGCGCGTTGACCTCCGAGCCCGAATTGTTGCTCCTCGACGAGCCTTTCGGCGCTCTCGACGAGATGACCCGGCTCGACATGCAATCCGAGCTGCAACGGCTCTACGCCGAACGCCGGTTCACCGCGATGTTCATCACGCATTCGGTGTCCGAAGCGGTCTTCCTCGCCAACCGGGTGATCGTGATGTCCGCACGCCCCGGGCGGATCGTCGCCGACATCGGCATCGACTTCGCTCACCCACGCCACCCGGATCTGCGCTACGACAGCCGTTTCACCGACCACGTCGCCGAGATCTCCGAGACCCTCCGAGGTGCACGATGACCACCGCCGCCCGATCTCGTCCCGCCGCCGGCGAGCACCACGGACCGGTCTCCGCGCCGCAGCCCGAACCCACACGCGGCGAACGGTCGTCGCGGAAGAGTGGCGCCCGCCGTGTCACGGCAGCCGTGCTGAGGTACGGAGCACCCCCGGTCCTCTCCCTCGCCGTGGGAATCGCCGCCTGGTACGCGGTCAGCTATCTCATCCTCACTCCGGAACGGCGTTTCCTGCTCCCGTCGCCACACAGCGTGCTGACCGAGTCGCTGCTGGACCCGGACAGCGTCGGCCCCATGCTCGACGCCCTGTGGGTCACCGCGAAGGTCTGTCTCGTGGGTTTCGCCTTCGCCGCGCTGATCGGGGTCGCCATCGGCGTCCTGATGAGCCGGGGGTCCTTCCTCGAACGCGCGATCTACCCCTGGGCCGTTGTGCTGCAGGTGATCCCGGTGCTCGCGATCGTTCCGCTGATCGGGCTCTGGTTCGGCTACGGGATGGTCGCCCGCACGATCGTGTGCGTGATCATCGCGATCTTCCCCATCATCGCCAACACGCATTTCGGGCTCGTCTCGGTCGACAAGTCCTCACAGGAGCTGTTCACCCTGTCGAAGGCCTCACCGGTGCAACGCCTGCTGATGCTCGAGTTCCCGTCGGCGCTCCCGTCGATGATGACCGGCTTCCGGACGGCCTCGGGGCTGGTCGTGGTGGGCGCCATCATCGGTGACATGTTCTTCGCCAAGGGAGAACCCGGTATCGGAACCCTGCTCGACATCTACCGTGCCCGCCTGCAATCCGACGATCTCATCGCGGCGATCGTACTGGCGTCGGTGTTCGGCATTCTCGTCTTCGGCGCCTTCAGCATTCTCAACGCCGCCGTGAACCGTCGTCGCTGAGGCCATCTCCGCGCTCGCAACCACCTCGACCCGAACCCATTCGGAGGATTCATGTTCACCGTTCCCACCATCGACATCTCGCCCTACCTCGACCCGGAGAGCTCGGCCGCGGCCCGGGACGGCGTGGCGCGCGCCCTCGACGACGCCTGCAGCGGAGTCGGTTTCGTCCAGGTCGTCGGTCACGGGATCGCACCCGGCGTCATCGACGGACTGACCGCGGCGCTCGACGAGTTCTACGCGCTGCCCCTCGAGGTGAAGAAGCAATACGCCCGGCCGGGGCAGAATCGTGGCTACAGCCCGCCGAAGAGTGAGTCGCTGAGCATGAGTCTGGGTGTGGCCGCGGCGAATCAGATGAACGACTTCTACGAGGCGTTCACCGTCGGCTCGGAGGGTTCCTGGTTCCCGGGCCTCGACCTGCCGGCGTCCAGCTACCCGACGAACACGTGGCCGGACGCGGCGCCGGGATTCCGCCCGGCGGTCGAATCCTGGTTCGACGCGGCGCGGGGCCTCTCACGAGTTCTGCTCACCGCCTTCACCGATGCGCTCGGTCTGCCGCCCGGGTACTTCGACGGGATGACCGATCACTCCATCGACGCGCTGAAGCTCAACAACTACACCCTCCCCGAAGGCGAGATCGAACTCGCCGGGGAGCTGACCGGGATGGGTGCGCACACCGACTTCGGCATCCTCACCGTGCTCTGGGCCGACCAGGTGCCCGGGCTCCAGGTGCTCGATCACGAGGGGCGGTGGCACGACGTGGCACCCGCCGACGGCGCGCTGCTGGTCAACCTCGGCGACGCCATGGCGCGGTGGACGAACGACCGGTGGCGATCGACTGTCCACCGCGTCGACCCGCCCGTCGTCGACGGCCGGATCCTGCGTCGTCGGTCGGCAGCGTTCTTCTTCGACGGCAACGCCGATGCCGTCATCGAGACGCTGCCCGGGTGTGCGCGTACCGACCACCCGGGATATCCGCCGATCACCGTCGCCGAGAACATCGATGCGAAGCTCGCCGGGATGAAGAGCGGAATCGCACCCGTCGGCGCCGAGCGCGAGGCGCAGCGCGTGATGGCCGCGGGATGAGGCCGGGGCATCGGCCTTCTACGCTGGGACGATCATGACGGGAAACGGAGACGACGGCGCGCTGCTCATGCAGTCGGTCCTGCGCCGGATACGAGACGAGATCTTCGACGGCACGCTCGAACCCGGTGCGTCGCTCTCGGTTCCGGGTCTGGCCGCCCGACTGGACGTGTCCCGCAGCCCGGTGCGCGAGGCGGTCCAACAACTCGTCATGGACGGGCTGGCGGTCTACACGCCTCGTGTCGGTGCGAAGGTGGCCGTCCTCGACGACGAGATGCTGCGGCACGTCTTCGAGGTTCGTGAGGTCCTCGACGGACTCGCCGCGCGCCAGGCCACCATCCGGGTGACCCGTGCCGAGCTGACCGGGCTCTGGGATCGGGTTCGTGAGCAGGAGCGTCTGCTGGAGACCGAGCCCGATCACCGACGCGACGCCGAACTCGATCTCGACTTCCACACCGCGGTCCGGTCGCTGTCGGGCAACGCCCCGCTGTGCGACGCACTGCTGAAGCTCGACACCCAGTCACATCTCTACCGATCCGACATGTGGTCGCACGAGGACAACCGTCGGCACGCCGTGACCGAGCACCGCCGGATCGTCGCGGCACTGGAGGTCGGTGACGCCGACGAAGCCGACCGGGCCGCGCGCGCCCACGCCGCCGGCGTGCTCGTCCGGCTGCTCCGGACCTGAGGCCCTTTCAGCGGCCACGGATCAGTTGAAGAGGTGTTGTCCCCACCATTCGCCGGGGGCGAGTCCGGGAGGTATCGCGAAGACCGACGACCCGTTGGGGATGAGGTACTCGGTCATCGCGTCCTTGCGGGCCAGGGCATGTTGCATCGGGACGAACTGGCGACCGGTGTCGCGGTTGAACGCGATGAAGAACAGGCCGGCGTCGAGGTGGCCGAATCCGTCCGAGCCGTCGGTGAAGTTGTACCCGCGCCGTAGGATCCGGACACCTCCGAGGTTGTCGGGATGCGCAAGCCGGATGTGGGCGTCGCGGGGGATCACCGGTGTGCGGCCGGAGGTGACCGCGAAGTCGGGTGTGTCGAATTCGTCGGTCTGTCCCAGCGGTGCGCCGGCCGCTTTCGTGCGGCCGACGATCTGTTCCTGTTCGAGTAGGTGGGCGCGGTCCCATGGCTCGATGTCCATGCGGATACGTCGGGCGACGAGGTAGGTACCGCCGGTCATCCAGCGGGCGGCCGGCGGGTTGTCCTCGGCACCGACCCACACCCAGCGGTCGAGCAGCTCGGTGTCCTCCGCCCGGAGGTTGTTGGTTCCGTCCTTGAATCCGAACAGGTTGCGCGGGGTCGACTGCGACTGGGTGGTCGACGAGGTGCGGCCGAAACCGAGTTGGGACCACCGCACCGCGGCCACGCCGAAGGCCATGCGGGCCAGGTTGCGGATCGCGTGGACCGCGACCTGAGGATCGTCGGCACATGCCTGAATGCAGATGTCGCCGTAGGACCGTGCCGGTTCGATCTTCTCCGCCGCGAAACCGGGGAGATCCTGCAGGGCAGCGGGTTTACGATCGCCGATGCCGAATCGGTCGGGGCGCGCGGGGTCGGCGGCGCTGGGACCGAACAGTCCCGGACCGAAACCGATGGTGAGGGTGAGGTTCGCGGCACCGAGGCCCAGTGCCTCGCCGGTGTCGGCCGGCGGTGTGTAGTCACCGAGTCCGGTCGCGCCGTCGTCGACGGTCTCTTCCCCGCGGGTCATCCGTTCGGCCGCCGCGGTCCAGCGTTGCAGCATCGCGATGAGGTCGGCGCGGGAGTCGGTGACGACGTCGAAGCTCGCGAAGTGGAGCCGGTCCTGCGCCGCGGTGACGATGCCCGCCTGGCGGTCGCCGCGGAAGTCGACGATCTGGGTGGGCGGGGACTCCGAGGACGCGGACGCCCGCCCGATCGCGACCCCGCCCGCGGCGACGACCAATCCGGCGCCGGCGCCGCCGATCACCGCGCGGCGGGAGAACCCGCGCCGTGGGGACCGGGGCGGGGCGTCGGACTCCGCGTCGCGCGGGTCTGAGGCCGGATCACTCACTGGGCCAACACGATCCCGGGAACCTGCGACAGGGTCGCCGACAGGGCGTCGATCTGGTTGGACATCGCCTTGCGCTGGTCGGCGGAGACCTCGGTGTAGGACACGTACCCGTCGCCGGAGCGGTAGGTGTTCACCGAGTCGCGGACCGTGGCGAACTGGGCGGTGATGGTGTCCATCAGCTGCGGGTCCTTCGCCGCGATGATCGGCTGCAGTGTCGCGATCGCGGTCTCCGAGCCGTCGAGGTTGCCGGCGAAGTCCCACAGGTCGGTGTGCGAGTACCGGTCTTCCTCGCCGTCGATCTTGGTGGCGGCGACCTCGTCGATGAGCGCCTGGGGGCCCTTCACGAACGACCCGGTCTCGAACTCGAACCCGGGTGCGTTGACCTCGTCGCGGAGCTTCGTCACATCTGCGAGCAGTTGGTCGGCGACCGGCGCAATCGTCTGCGGGTTGTCGGTGGCGGCCGCGTTCTGTGCATCGGCTGGGGTGATCTGGCCGGGCGCATCGCCGATCTCGGCCGGTTGCGGCGGCCACAGGAAACGTTCGATGCGGTGGAAGCCGGTGAACGGCTGGGCGCCGTCTTCGGTGTCGTCCCAACGCATGTCGATGGCGGGGTCGAGGTCGGGGAAGGACTCGGCGACCGGCTCGATGCGCTCGTAGGGCGTGCGCGCGAGCCCGAACTGGGCGCGAGCGGCGTCGAGATCGCCCGCCTTGACGCTGCCGACGAAGGCGGTCACCTGCGCGTGCAGGGTGTTGAGCTGGTTGCGGACGTACTCGAGGTACTGGCCTTTCGCGGCGGTCACGTCCGCGGGTACGTCGGCCTTCTCCTTGCGCTCGCCGCCGACGGTGAGTTCGGTACGGATACCGGTGCCGACCATGCCGGGTTTGCAGGCCACGGTGTACGTGCCGGGTTCGACGATCTCGACACTCAGGTTGCCCGACAGCCCGGGGCCGATGTTCTCGACCTCGCCGAGTACGCGGTTGTTGGTGCCGTACACGTAGAACTCGGTGACCTTGTCGCCGGAGTTGGTGACGGCGAAGTCGACGTCGCCGGTGGTCGCCTCGCTGCTCGCCAGGTCGCACGCATCGTTGGTGGAGGTGACCGTGATCGCGCCGTCCGAGGTGGCCTTCTGGGTGCAGCCGGCCAGCAGCACGGGCAACACGAGTGCCGCGGCCGCGCCGGCGGCCATCACGGTTCTGCGATTCACTGAGGGTTCCTTTCGGTTGCGGATTCCGCGGATGCGGGGTTCTGCGTGGTCGTCGTTCCCGGTGCGGAGGTGCCGGTGGGGGAGGCTTCGGGAGCCGGGGTCAGTTGCCGTCGGCAGAAGATCGTCAGCACGACGGCCACGTACACGACCCAGGCGACGACCTGCAGGACGGTGGGGTCGGGCCGGAAGTTGAAGATGCCGCCGAGCACGGTGCCGTACCAGGACGACGCGTCGTAACCCTCGGAGATGTCGAAGGCGACGGCTCCGTGCCCGGGCAGCCACCCGACGGTCTGCAGGGCGCCGATGCCGTACGTCAGGATCCCGGCCGCCACGAAGATCAGGAAGACCCCGGTGTAGATGAAGAACAGACGCAGATCCAGTCGGATCGCGCCCTGGTAGATCAGCACGGTCAGCGCGACCGCGGCCACGACCCCGAGCAGCAAGCCGATCAGCGGCCACAATCCGCCGGAAACACTCTCGGCGTAGCCGACCATCAGCAGGGCGGTCTCGAACCCCTCCCGCCCGACGGCGAGGAACGCCAACCCCATCACCGAGGCCCGGCCGGCGACGAGTGCCCGCGACATCCCGCTCTTGAGATCGGTGGAGATGTGCCGGGCGGCCTTGCTCATCCACAGCACCATGAACGTGACGATGACGACCGCGACCAGTGAGGCGATCCCGGCGATGGTGTCGGCCGCGAGCGGGGTCATGGTCGACGTGCCGAAGTGGATCACCAGGAACACCACGACGACCATCGCCACCGCGGCGGCCACGCCCGACCAGATCCACTTGAGCGCATCTCGCCGGCCGGTCTTGACCACATACGCGACGAGAACCATGACCACTATGCCGGTTTCGAGTCCTTCGCGTAACCCGATCAAGCCACTGCCGAACATCTGCGTGAACGTCGAAGGCGCGTCGCTCGCTGCTGCGAACAGGTGGATGTCCGATACGACCGGTGTCACGAATCCATCCCTCCCGGTGCCGTTCGCGCCCACTACTTTGCTGAGGCTTACCAAAGCGAAGACTAGACCCGAAAACGCGTACGGCATAGGGCATATCGGCTCATTCGGCCGGCCTGGCACCCCAAATCACGCCCGGCCAGGACTTTTGCGCACCGTGATTTGATGTCGTCTGTCTGTGCGGTGGGCGGATTGTCGGAATCAGCCTGGACGGGTCGGGCCCGCGACGGGAATCGCCTGGGTCATCATGGGTGGATGGTCTCTACTCTCGACACCGCGCGCCGTGACAACGTAATCCTGGTGCACTGGCACGATCTCGGCCGCCATCTGCGGTGTTACGGCGCCGATGGCGTCGAGAGTCCCGTCCTCGACGACCTCGCGGCCGTCGGCATCCGGTTCGCCGACGCACACGCGACGGCGCCGCTGTGCTCACCGGCCCGCGGTTCCCTGTTCACCGGGCGCTACCCGCACGGCAACGGGCTCGTCGGCCTGGCCCACCACGGGTTCGAGTACTTCCCGGACGTGCGGACCCTGCCGGCTCTCCTCGCGGGTGCGGGCTACCGCTCGGCACTCTTCGGGATGCAGCACGAGAGTGCGGACCCCGGCCGGCTCGGATTCGACTCGGTGGATGTGTCCGACTCGCGCTGCGACTACGTGGTGGACCGGTCCCAGGACTGGTTGCGACGACATGCGCACGACGATCGGCCGTTCTTCCTGACGGCGGGCTTCTTCGAAACGCATCGTCCCTACCCGGCCGACGAGTACAAGCCGGCGGACACCAGCACGATCGCTGTGCCCGGGTTCCTGCCGGACACCGACGACGTGCGCGACGATCTGGCGGGTCTGCACGGCTCGATCACGAAGGCCGACTCGGCCGTGGGCCGGCTCCTCGACACAGTCGCCGAACTCGGTCTCGACGACTCCACCTGGATCGTGTTCGTCACCGATCACGGTCTGGCGTTCCCACGTGCGAAATCGACGCTGTACGCCGAGGGCACCGGGATCGCATTGATCATGCGCCCGCCGTCGCGGCTGGGGATCACGCCGACGGTCTACGACGATCTGTTCTCGGGGGTCGACCTCACGCCGACGCTGCTCGACCTGGTGGGCGTCGACATCCCGGACACGGTCGACGGTGACTCGCACGCCCCCGCGCTGGTGGGAACCGAATCCACGGCCGTTCGCACCGAGGTGTTCACCGAGAAGACCTACCACGATGCCTTCGATCCGATCCGGGCCGTGCGCACCAAGGACTTCAGCTACATCGAGAACTACGCGGCGCGGCCGGCGTTGTTGCTCCCGCTCGACATCGCCGACAGTTTGTCGGCGCGGTCGCTGGATCGGCAAGAGGTGCAACAGGATCGGTCGCGGGTCGAGCTCTACGACCTGCGTTCCGATCCGCATGAGCGCAACAACCTCGCCGACGACCCGTCGTATGCGCACGTCCGGGATGAGCTCGCGCGGGCGTTGGCCGACTGGCGCGAGCGCACCCATGACGACTTGCCCGATGAAGCGGCCGGCACGGCGACGGCGGAGGCCTTCATGGACGCATTCCACGCCAAGGCGGCGCAGGTCGAGGCCGAGGAGGAGGCATTGCCGTCCCGGCGTCCGCTGGGTGCCCGTCGCGAGTTGGCCGGGGACATCACATCGGGCGAGAGCTGAGGGGCGTCGGCGCGAAAGCGTCATCTCGGACACGCGATCTCACGACACCCACAGCGCGGTCTCGGTGTCAATGGTTTCGACCCGGCTGCGCGTAAAAGGCCAGCTTGCGGTGCTTTTCCCGCTCGCTAGACTCGTCTTTCATGTCAGCGAAGTCCTCGTCGGGACCGGCAAACTATCTGGTGTGTGCCAGCCAGCGCAGCGGCAGCACGCTGCTGGTGGAGTCGCTCGCCGCGACCGGCGTCGCGGGTCGTCCGGAGGAGTTCTTCCAGTACTTCTCGGATTCCTCGGCGGCTCCGCAGCCGCGTGAATGGTTCGCCGGTGTCAGCGATCCCACCATCCTCGAGCTCCTGGAGCCACTCGATCCCGGGGTGGTGGACACCCGCGATTCGGCCACCTGGCGCTCGGATGTGCGGGCGGCGGGTCGCACGCCGAACGGGGTGTGGGGCGGCAAGCTCATGTGGAACCAGACGCCGCTGCTGATCTCGCGCAGCCGGGTCGCGTCGGGTTCGTTGCGCGGCGCCGTCCGCTGGCTGTTCGACGGAGCCGATCCGCTCTACGTGCACGTCCATCGAGAAGATGTTGTGCCGCAAGCGGTGTCGATGTGGCGCGCGGTGCAGACCCGCGTGTGGCGGCACGACGGCTCGGACACCGACGAGAACGACGAGGCGGTGTATCACGCCGGCGGTATCGCCCATCTCGCCGCCATCTTGAGCGACCAGGAACGACAGTGGCGCAATTGGTTCGCCGCCGAGGGGATCGAACCGCTCGAGATCGGGTTCCGGGACCTGGTCACCGATCCCACGAAGGCGACCGCACTGGTGCTGGAGAAGATCGGGCAGGACCCGGAGCTGGCGCCGCCGCCACCGCTGAAGCCACAGTCCAATTCGCGGTCCAAGGAGTGGGCCCGACGCTATCGAGAAGACGCCGAACGAAACGGATACCCACTGTGACCGCTGTAGACGAGACCTCGCTCGACCGGGCGACCGGCGACCGGGCCCGGCCCGGGGACGCGGGCGACTTCGACCATGTGACCGCCATCCGGGTGTTGGAGGCCGAGGCGGTGCACATCATCCGCGAGGTGGTGGCGGAACTGGAGCGGCCGGTGCTGCTGTTCTCCGGCGGCAAGGACTCCATCGTCCTGCTCCGGTTGGCCGAGAAGGCATTTCGGCCCGCGCCCCTGCCCTTCCCGATCATGCACGTCGACACCGGCCACAATTTCGACGAGGTGATCGAATTCCGTGGCCGACGGGTCGCGCCGACCGCCGAGAATCCCGAGGGCATCGAACTCATCGTGGCCTCGGTCCAGGAGTCCATCGACTCCGGACGAGTCGCCGAGTCCACCGACCCGTCGGGTTCGCGGAACCGCCTGCAGACCCGCACCCTGCTCGATGCGCTGGAGGAGGGCGGATTCGACGCCGCGTTCGGCGGCGCCCGCCGCGACGAGGAGCGTGCCCGCGCCAAGGAGCGCATCTTCAGCTTCCGCGACGAGTTCGGGCAATGGGATCCCCGCGCCCAGCGACCCGAACCGTGGTCGCTGTACAACGGGCGGATCCGTCGTGGGGAGTCGGTGCGTGTGTTCCCGCTCTCGAACTGGACCGAGACCGACATCTGGCGCTACATCGAGCTCGAGGGCCTCGAGCTGCCCTCCATCTATTTCGCCGCCGAGCGGGAGGTCTTCGACCGGGACGGCATCCTGCTCTCGGTCTCGGAGTACTCACGGCCCCGCGACGGTGAGGAGGTACGGACCGAGTGGGTGCGCTACCGCACCGTCGGTGACCTGACCATCACCGGGGCGGTTCGCTCGCGGGCCACCACGATCGCCGAGATCATCGCCGAGATCAGCGAATCCATCGTCTCCGAACGCGGGGAGACCCGCGCCGACGACCGCACGTCCAGCGCCGCCATGGAAGACCGCAAGCGCGAAGGATACTTCTGATGACTCTCACCTCGCCACAGCCGGTCGTCCCCGCCGGTGACGAAACAAGCACGTCCGCAAGGCAATTCCTGCGGATCGCGACCGCGGGCAGTGTCGACGACGGCAAGTCCACGCTCATCGGCCGGATTCTGCACGACACCGGCAGTCTGCCGACCGATCATCTCGCCGCGGTCACCGACGGCGACGGTGATGTCGACCTGGCCGCCCTCTCCGACGGCTTGCGCGCCGAACGCGAACAGGGCATCACGATCGATGTCGCCTATCGCTTCTTCTCCACGCCCACACGGAGTTACGTCCTCGCCGACACCCCCGGACACGAGCGGTACACCCGCAACATGTTCACCGGGGCGTCGAACGCGCACGTGGCGATCCTGCTCGTCGACGCCCGGCACGGCCTGCTGCGGCAGACCCGACGCCACGCCCGGATCGCAACTCTCGTGGGCGTGCCGCACGTGATCGCGGCGGTCAACAAGATCGACCTCGTCGATTACTCCGAGCACCGTTTCGACGAGATCCGGGCCGACCTCGCCGAACTCGCGGTGCAACTCGGGATCGGGGAGATCCCGGCGATCCCGGTGGCCGCCAAGCACGGGGACAACGTCGTGCACCGCTCGTCGAACACCCCGTGGTACTCCGGGACAACGCTGTTGGAGTACCTCGAGGACGTCGAGCTCCACGCGCCCGCGCCGGTGACCGAGGAACTGCGCCTTCCGATCCAGTGGGTGTCGCGTCCCAGCGAGTCGAACCGGCGTACCTACACCGGCCGGCTCGCTTCCGGAACACTGCGCGTCGGTGACGAGATCGTCGTGCTGCCGTCGGGAAGCCGGTCGACCGTCACGGCGCTCGATACCCTCGATCCCACGAGAGACGTTGCGGTGGCGCCTCTCTCGGTGGGAATCCAGGTCGCCGGCGACATCGACATCGGTCGCGGCGACGTCATCGTGAGCGGTGCGGACGGAGCGCATGTACCGGTCCTGGCCCGCGAGATCGATGCGCACGTGTGCTGGTTGTCGAACTCGCCGCTGCGGGCCGGTGACCGCGTCGCCCTCAAGCACGGCCCGTCGACGGTCCGCGCCACCGTCCAGTCCCTCGAGCGGCGCCTCGACCCGGACACCCTCATCGAGCACGTCGCTCCCGGTGAGCTCGTGCTCAACGACATCGGCACCGTCACGCTGCGGACGTCGTCGGTGGTGCCGGCCGACCCCTATGCGAGCAACCGCGACACCGGCGCGTTCATCCTCATCGACGAGGCCTCGAACGACACGGTCGGCGCGGGGACGATCCTCGAGCCGCGCGAGGTCATCCCGGGTAAGGCGACGCGCAACGACATCAAATGGCATCCGAGTTCGCTGGCGCGTGCGGAACGGTGGGCGCACACCCAGCAGCGCGGAGCGACGGTGTGGCTCACCGGTCTACCGGCGTCGGGCAAGTCCACCGTCGCCGTCGCGCTCGAGCGGGCCGTCGTCAGCCGCGGGCGCGTCGCCTACCTCCTCGACGGCGACAACATCCGGCACGGGATCTCCGACGACCTCGGCTTCTCCGCCGGTGACCGCGCGGAGAACATCCGCCGTGTCGGCCACGTGGCCCGACTCTTCGCCGACGCCGGGGTCATCGCGATCGCGTCGATGGTCTCGCCGCTGCGTTCCGACCGGGAGATCGCGCGTGAACTGCACCGCGCCGCCGACCTCGACTTCATCGAGGTCCACGTCTCCACGCCGGTCACCGAATGCGAACGCCGTGACCCCAAGGGCCTCTACGAACGCGCGCGACGCGGCGAACTCCGCGGGCTGACCGGCATCGATGCGCCCTACGAGAGTCCGGAGAGCCCCGATCTGCGATTCGACACCACCGGCGCGGACATCGACCGGCTGGCGTCGCTCATCCTCGGTGCGCTGATGGATCGCGGCATCATGGCGGGGTGAGTTGCTGTCATCCCCCGGGACCCGCGCACGGCGGCCCGGGTGCGCCGTTCCCGCCGGCCGAGCACGCCGGTGGCGGTCCCGGAGTGCACCCGATCGAGACGGTGGACATCCCGGCCGGGGGCTTCGCCATGGGGGATGCGTTCGACGAGGGGTACCGCACCGACGGTGAGCGACCGGTGCACGAGGTCGAGCTCGGTGCGTACTCGATCGACGCGACGACGGTGACCAACGCCGCGTTCGCCACGTTCGTCGCGGCGACCGGACACCAGACCGATGCCGAGCGATTCGGTGGTTCCGCGGTGTTCCACACTTACGCCACCGCGCCGGGCGAACCCGTGCCGGGAACACCGTGGTGGCTCGCGGTCGAAGGTGCGTCGTGGCGCCACCCGGCGGGTCCCGGCAGCCGGGTCGACGATCTGGCCGACCACCCCGTCGTCCACGTCAGCCACCGCGACGCGCAGGCCTATTGCGCCTGGGCCGGACGTGTCCTGCCCACCGAAGCGCAGTGGGAGTACGCGGCGCGGGGTGGGTTGCGCGGCCGACGATATCCGTGGGGGGACGCGGAGCCGACCCCGGAAGAGCCCCGCTGCAACATCTTTCGCGGCGAGTTCCCGGATGCGCCGACCGCCCGGGTCGGCACCGTGCCCGTGCGGGACTTCGAGCCCAACGGCTTCGGCCTGTACCAGTGCGCCGGCAACGTCTGGGAGTGGTGCGCCGACATCTTCGGCGCGCGGTACTACCGCGTCTCCGACCGCATCGATCCGGGTGGGCCGGGGCGGGGCCGCGCACGCGTCCTGAGGGGCGGCAGCCATCTCTGCCACGACTCGTACTGTCATCGCTACCGGGTCGCCGCGCGATCGCACAACACGCCGGAGTCGACGGCGAGCAACATCGGGTTCCGGACCGTCGGTCCCGCGGCCGGCTGACATCCATCCGGCCGACAACCCGTCCTGCACGTCCCGGGACACAGGGCCCGCTCGCTGCGCTCCCGGCGCCCGGGACACAGGGCCCGCTCGCTGCGCTCCCGGCGCCCGGGACACAGGGCCCGCTCGCTGCGCTCCCGGCGCCCGGGAACCGAACTCCGCCGTGGTCAGTTGGATCAGCAGACTGTGTGTCGATTTCCGGGAGACCCGATCGGCTGTGCGATCGTGGTTCCCCTCGGGCGGTGTCCGCCCGAAAGTCGTCGGACCGGAGAGGGGAGTAGGGCAGGAATGCGTGTGGAGGGCCGGGATGCGGTGCGTCGGGAGTCGAGGCGGCCGAACCCGTGGAGGAACGGCCTCATGGCCTCGGCCGTGGCGGTCGCGTCGTCGGTGCTGCTGGCCGGCTGCATCGACCTGCCGTCGCTGACCAGGCCGGACATCCCGGAGGGCATCCCGCCGGGGGCAGGCGTGCCCCAGCCCTACATCGACATCAACGCACCCGGGCGTACCGCGGACAGGATGCACGACTGGGCCGTGCCCATCGCGGAGTCCACCGGTATCCCGGTCGTCTCGCTCCAGGCCTACGGCAACGCCGCCGAGATCCAGCGCCAGCAACACCCCGAGTGCGGACTGAACTGGACCACGCTGGCGGGGATCGCCGGCGTCGAGAGCAAACACGGCCACTACCGCGGCTCCGACGTGGCCGACAACGGCGACGTCAACCCGCCCATCCGGGGCGTCAAACTCGACGGCACCCGCGGCAACATGGAGATCCTCGACACCGACGGCGGCGCACTCGACGGCGACGCCACCCACGATCGAGCGATGGGGCCGTTCCAGTTCATCCCGGAGACGTGGAAGCGCTACGGCGTCGACGCCAACGGTGACGGCGTCCCCGACCCCGACAACATCGACGACGCCGCCCTCTCGGCGGCCCGCTATCTGTGTGTCTCCGCCGGCAACGACATGACGACGCCGGAAGGGTGGGAGAAGGCAGTCCGGACCTACAACAACTCGATGGCCTACGTCCTCGACGTGCGCGATCACGCCAACGCCTACTCGATCAACGTCCGCTTCTGAACCCTGCCGGGAAGGGCTTCAGCGCTTGCGTCGACCTTGTCACGTGCGGCTTCGGCGCAGCCACTAGGCTCTTGCCTATCGGCCGGCACCAGAACCGGCCGTCGTCGGCGTAGGCGGCCCCGTCGGAGGACACATCTCCTGGGATCACGCCGACGAACTCGTCCACCGAGATTGGGGTGCAACCGTGGCAATCATCGAGCAGGTAGGTGCGCGTGAGATTCTCGATTCGCGGGGCAACCCGACGGTCGAGGTCGAGGTCGTCCTGGATGACGGCACCTTCACCCGGGCCGCCGTGCCGTCCGGGGCGTCGACCGGCGAACACGAGGCCGTCGAACTGCGCGACGGTGGCGACCGGTACCTGGGCAAGGGCGTCACCAAGGCCGTCGAGGGTGTCCTCGGGGAACTGGCCCCGGCCGTGATCGGGATCGAGGCCGAGGAACAGCGCCTCGTCGACCAGGCACTGCTCGACTGCGACGGCACCCCCGACAAGAGCCGTATCGGCGCCAACGCGCTGCTCGGTGTCTCGCTCGCGGTCGCCAAGGGCGCGGCCGAATCGGCCGGGCTGCCGCTGTTCCGTTACATCGGCGGACCCAACGCCCACATCCTGCCGGTGCCGATGATGAACATCATCAACGGTGGCGAGCACGCCGACAACGGCATCGACTTCCAGGAATTCATGATCGCCCCGGTCGGCGCGCCGACCTTCAAGGAGGCGCTGCGGTGCGGTGCCGAGGTCTACCACGCCCTCAAGGGCGTCCTGAGCAAGCAGGGCATGAGCACCGCACTCGGCGACGAGGGTGGCTTCGCCCCCGACCTGCCCAACACCGAGGCGGCCATCGCGGTCATCGGTGAGGCGGTCGGCAAGGCCGGCTACAACTTCGGCCGCGACGTCGTCATCGCGCTCGACGCCGCAGCGACCGAGTTCTTCTCGAACGGTGCCTACAAGCTCGAGGGCAAGGAACTCGGCGCCGACGAGATGGTGTCGTTCTACGAGAAGCTCATCAGCGACTTCCCGATCGTCTCGATCGAGGACGGTCTGTCCGAGGACGACTGGGACGGCTGGGCCAAGCTGACCGAGTCGATCGGCGATCGGGTGCAGCTCGTCGGTGACGACCTGTTCGTCACCAACCCCGAGCGTCTCGAGGAGGGGATCTCCAAGGGCATCGCCAACGCACTGCTCGTGAAGGTGAACCAGATCGGCACCCTGACCGAGACCCTCGACGCCGTCGCACTCGCGCACAACAACGGCTACAAGACGATGATGAGTCACCGGTCCGGTGAGACCGAGGACACCACCATCGCCGACCTCGCCGTCGCCTGCAGCTGTGGACAGATCAAGACCGGCGCCCCGGCCCGCTCCGAGCGCGTCGCCAAGTACAACCAGCTGCTGCGGATCGAGGAAGGACTCGGCGACGCGGCACGGTACGCGGGCGACCTCGCCTTCCCGCGTTTCTCGTTTGGTTCGTGATTAGCTGTCTGCATGGCTTCGCAGCGACGTCACCGCGGTGACGGGCGTCAGCGTGGGCGCGATCGTCGGGTAGACGCGCGCTCACGCGAACGCGCCCGTCGCACGCGGCGGCACGCTCGTCCTGCGTCGTCGGCGGCGCCCGAGGAAGCGGTCGAGGCGGCCGGGCACGAAGTTCCCGCCGATCTCGACGCACCGGTCGCCGACGAGACCTCGGATTCCGGGGTCCGTCGGGTGGCGCCGGAGCGTGTGCCGCGAACCCGCCGTCGTCCGGCCCGCGCCGGCATCGGCGCCCGCCTGCGTGGTGTCGAGATGACCCCGGCCGGCCTTGCGACGCTCGTCATCACCGTCGTGGTGGTGTGCGTGGTGGCACTGACCCTCGCGATGCCGCTGCGGACGTACTTCAGTCAGCGTTCGGAATTCCGTCAGCTGACCGCGTCGAACGAGCAGCTGCAACGCGAGGTCGCGGACTATCAGCAGAAGGTCAACGAGCAGAACGATCCCGCCTACATCGAGGCCCAGGCGCGGACGCGTCTGCAGTTCGTCAAACCAGGAGAGATCCCGCTCGTGATGTTGTTCCCCGCCGACGAGGCACGGCGCGAGGCCGCCGAACGTGCCGAAGAGCGCGCTCGCGCACCGTGGTACGGAAATCTCTGGGACACCCTGTCGACCCCTCCCGGCGTGCAGTGAGTTCCTCCTCCGGCCACGGTGTCTCCGCGGAGGATCTCGCCACGGTGGCCGCCCAGCTCGGACGCGAACCGCGCGGGGTCCTCGAGATCAGCTACCGCACACCTGACGGGAAGCCCGCGGTCGTCAAGACCGCGCCCCGGCTGCCCGACGGCACACCGTTCCCGACGTTGTACTACCTGACCGATCCGCGTCTGACCGCCGAGGCGAGCCGCCAGGAGTCGGCCGGTGTCATGAAGGGCATGACCGCGCGCCTGCACGACGACGCCGAACTCGCCGCGGCGTACCGCCGTGCGCACGAGGACTATCTCGCCGAACGCGACGCGATCGAACCCCTCGGCACCGATTTCACCGGTGGCGGTATGCCGGACCGGGTGAAGTGCCTGCACGTCCTGATCGCGCACTCCCTCGCCAAGGGTCCGGGACTCAATCCGCTCGGTGACGAGGCGGTGGCGCTCGCGGCCGCGAACGGGTTGCGCGGCACCGCGATTCCGGAGGACTGGCCCGAGCCGTCGGACGCGGGGACCGACGAGTGACCGTCGTCGGAGCCGTGGACTGCGGCACCAACTCGATCCGCCTGCTCGTGGCGAAGCCGGGCCCGGACGGGCGCCTCGTCGATCTCCATCGTGAGATGCGTGTGGTCCGACTGGGTTACGGCGTCGACGCGACCGGGATGTTCGCCGCGGAATCGATCGAGCGGACGCGCGTCGCCCTCAGCGACTATGTCGACACGATGGAAGCGCTCGGCGTCGAGAGAGTGCGGATGGTCGCCACCTCCGCGACCCGTGACGCGTCGAATCGCGACGAGTTCTTCGCCATGACCGCCGATCTGCTCGGGTGCGTGTCCACCGGCGCGATCGCCGAGGTCATCACCGGCGACGAGGAGGCGCGGCTGTCGTTCCGCGGGGCAGTCGGCGAATTGGATGCGGCGGATGGGCCGTTCGTGGTCACCGACCTCGGCGGCGGTTCGACGGAAGTCGTCCTGGGCGATGCGGACGGGGTGACCGCGGCGTACTCGGCCGACATCGGGTGTGTTCGGCTGACCGAGCGTGCTCTGCCGTCCGACCCGCCCACGCCGGCCGAACTGGCCGCGGCGACCGAGTTCGTGCGCGAACGTCTCGCCGAGGCGTTCGCCGCGGTGCCGGTTCAGTCCGCTCGCACCTGGGTGGGCGTCGCCGGCACGATGACGACGCTCGCCGCGCTCGGTGCCGGCCTCCCCGAGTACGACTCGGACGCGATCCATCTGTCGACGATCTCGCTGCCCGAACTCGACCGGGTCTGCCGGAACCTGATCGGTATGACACGCGCCGACCGCGCGGCGCTCGGACCGATGCACCCCGGGCGCGTTGACGTCATCGGCGGCGGATCACTGATCACCCTCGAGCTCGCGAGAGTGCTGTCGGAAAGTGCCGGTATCGACGAACTCGTCGTGAGCGAACACGACATCCTCGACGGGATCGCGTTGGGAATACTCGACTGAGCGGTGCTCGATCCAGTTACCATGCGTCGCATGGCATATAACCTGCGTTGCCCCTGCGGTGAGTCCATCACGGCCCTCGAAGCCGACTTCGTGCCGTCGGTCCAGGCCCACCTCGCCGCCGAACATCCCGGCCGCGACTACAGCGAGACCGAGATCATGATGATGGCCATGACCGTTCCCGACCGTTCGGTGAAGTCCGACGGCTGAGCGGCGTCGGATCAGACGGCAGCCGGATCGCGCAGCGAGATGTTGTTGCACGCCTCGCAGACCGACTCGGGGATGACACCGCGGCGCTGCAGGAATCCGAAGATCGTGCAGCCCAGGCAGAAGCCGAAGACGGCCTCTAGCGTAGCGGCGGCGATCAGCACGCCCGTGGCGAGTTGGGCGGCGAGCCCGTAGCCGAGCAGGCTGAGCACGAAGGCGGTCCCGCTGACGACGAGGCCGATGGTCTGGGCGAACCGCTTGGGCGGCCCCGGGACCAGCTTCTCCTTGCGGATGATCTTCGGCACGAGGAAGCGCACCGAGAGTTGCCCGAAAGGCGACAGGGTCGGTCCCGATGCCACACGCAGCGCGAATCCCAGGGTGAGGATGCCATAGTGCACGGGCGTGTTCACCGACACCGCGATGATCGCGAGGACGACGACCAACCCGGCGGTACTGCGCGCGGCGTAGTCGTTGACCGGGTTCGGGAACGTGAGGACAGAGCGCACCGACATCGGGCAACAACCTCCGGAGAGCGGGGACAATCGCCGACCAAGGTACGTGCGACGGCCCCATCGGGCAACGATTGCGCCCAGGGTGAATCGATCGGTGCCGGTCAGGACCCTGCGGTCGGGTCCATTCGCGGCTCGGACGCGGCGATGTCCCGCGGGTCGTCGACGTCCGGTTCGTCCTTGTCGGTCTCGCCGCCGTCGGAGGCGAGTTCCGCCTCGCGGGAGACCTCGCCCTCTTGGTCGATACCGGTCTGCTCACCGACGTCGATGCGGTCTGGCAGTTCGTCCATGTCCACTCCGGTCACCTCTCTGGCCTGTTCGGATTCGGCGTACGGGGCCGAGGTGTCCACCTCGGACGACGCGTCCGCGAACTCGGCGTCGATGATGCCGCTCGCGTCGTATCGCGGGTGTGCGTCGGCTTTGGCCTTGCGGGCGGCCTCGCGCATCTCGAACCCGTCGGTCACGATCTCACCGATCTCGCGGGTCACGCCCGCGACGGCTCCGGTGATGATGGTCGCTATCCGGCCGACATGGGTGGCCGTGGACTCGATCAATTCCTGGAACAGATCCTTGTTGCGTTCGATGCTGTCGACCATCGCTTCGGGAATCCCCCTGCAGTTGGTTGCGGCTGGAGCCTGATCGGTGTGCCCAGAGCCTACCCCCGGGGCACACCGATCAAACCGGCGTCAGGCGACCGAGGCGGGCTTCTCGCGCTCGACGATGACGGTGAGATCGTTGTCGTCGCGCGTCATCCAGTTGGGCAACGACAGCTTCGCGATCTTCTTCCAGGTCGACGCGAGCTGGTGGCTCAGCGAGCCGGTGTTGTACGGCAGTCCGTAGCGTTCGCAGATCTCCCGGACCTCCGCGGACATCTCGGGGTAGCGACTGGCCGGGATGTCGGGGAAGAGGTGGTGCTCGATCTGGTGCGAGAGGTTGCCGCTCATCACATGGAACAACGGGCTGCCGGTGATGTTGGCCGAACCGAGCATCTGCCGCAGGTACCACTGGCCCCGCGTCTCGTTCTGGCATTCCTCGGACGTGAATGTCTGTGCACCGCTGGGGAAGTGGCCACAGAAGATGATCGAGTATGTCCACACGTTGCGCACCAGGTTGGCGGTCGCGTTGCCGATGAGGGTCGGGACGAACAGCGGGCCGGTGAGCGCGGGGAAGACGACGTAGTCCTTGAGGACCTGACGACCGGCCTTGCGCCACATGCCTTTCACCAGGCCCTTGATGTCACTCCACTTGCGCTTGCCGGCGATGACGTTCTCGGCTTCGAGGTCGTGCAGCATGACGCCCCACTCGAAGAGCAGCATGAGGGCGGTCGCGTAGCCGAGGTTGCCCAGGTAGTAGGGGTTCCACTTCTGATCGCGGTCCATTCGCAGGATGCCGTAACCGATGTCGCGGTCCTCACCCAGGATGTTGGTGAAGGTGTGGTGCAGGTAGTTGTGGCTGTGCTTCCACTGATCGGCCGGACAGACGGTGTCCCACTCGAACTCGCGGGAGTTGTAGGTGTCCTCGCGCATCCAGTCGTACTGACCGTGCATCACGTTGTGGCCGATCTCCATGTTGTCGAGGATTTTCGACACCGAGAGGGCGCCCACCGCGGCGATCCACGCGGGCGGGAAGAACCCGAGGTACATGAGTGCGCGTCCGCCGATCTCGAAACCGCGCTGGGCGCGGATCACCGAGTAGAGGTAGTCGCGGTCCTTCTGGCCCAGGTCGGCGACGATCCGGGCCCGCAGGGCGTCGAGGTCTCGCCCGAGCGCCTCGACCTGCTCGTAGGACATGACGACGGTGTTGGGGTCGTCCGCGACCTTCTGGTCGGAGCCGACGCGATGCAGCGCGGGCAGGTTGTCGTCGATGGTGGTCTCGACGTCACGGCTGATGTCGATGGTCATGGCATTGCCTCCTTCTCGGAGAGGAGATGTGGCTGGGAAGGGTGGATCCGGGGGATCAGCTCGTGGACATCAGATGTCGATGTCGACCGAGCCGACCGGCGCGCTGATGCACAGCTGGATCCGGGTGTCGGACTCGTCGTCGATCTCGCCGGTCAGGACGTTGCGGGTGCACCCCGACTTCTTCGTCGCGACGCAGGAGAAGCAGATCCCCATCCGGCACCCGGATTCAGGCGTGAGCCCGGCCGTTTCGGCCTGGTCCAGGATCGGACGGCCGTCGTTGGTCGCCGACGTCCCCGACGAGGAGAACGTGACCTCGCCCTCGACGGAGTCCGGGTCGACGGCCGGGATGACCGGCGCGAAGGCCTCGCTGTGCAACGGCTGGGTGATGGCGAGCTCGGCATGGACCCGTGCGACCTCGTCCATGAGGGCGGCGGGGCCGCAGACGAACACGTCGGCGTCGGACAACCCCGGGATTCCCTCGAGGTGGTCGGCGCTGAAGTGTCCGTCGTCGCGCGTGTGGTAGACGCGCAGGTCGAACCGGGGATGGCTGTCCGCGAGCTCACGCAACTCGTCGCGGTAGGCGACGTCGGCCGGGGTGCGCGCATAGTGCACGAACGTGATCGGTCCCGCGTACCGTCGGGCGACGAGTGTTCGCGCCATTGAGAGTACAGGTGTAATCCCGCTGCCGCCGCTGACGAAGACCGCCGACGTCGGGTCGGTGTCGGGAAGCACGAACTCGCCGTCGGCGGCGGACAGCCCGACGACGTCCCCGGCGCGGGCGTGCTCACGCAGGTGGGTGGACACGAAGCCGTCGTCGTGCGCGGTGATGGTCAGCTCGATCTCGCCGTCCGGGCCCGCGGCGGCGTTGGCCGGCGAGAAGCAGCGGGTGTGCCGAACGCCGTCGATGACGACCTTGAGCTGCACGAACTGGCCGGCCTCGTGGCCTCGCCACTGACGGGTCGGACGAATGGTGAGGCGGACGGTGCGCGCCGTGGGACGCTCGACACGGGTGATCTCGCCGCGCAGATCGCGCCAGGTGATCATCGGATCGAGCAACTCGAGGTAGCGGTCGACCGGATGCGGCGACAGCGCTGCCTCCACGATCGAACCGACCAGACGGCTCCACCGGCCGGGCTCGGCGCCGGTGTCGGCGCGGGTCTGGTCCTGGGGTGTGCGGATGCTCATGGGCTGGGCTCCGTTCGGTCTGTTTCGGTGTACATGTGTACACCGGCAAGTGTGACACAGCGCGATGGTCGATCGTCAAGTGTTCGCTGATGTGACTGCCGTCACGACACCGCCTGTGCCTCTCCGCCGCGTCGGCTGACCCGACGCATAGACTCGGATGCGTGACACGCACGCGAGAGCCGAGCCGGCGCGATGCGCAGACCCGTGCGGACCGCAAGAACCAGACGCGACAGGCGTTGCTGGACACCACGCGGTCACTGGTCGGCGAGCGCAGTTTCGGCAGCATCAGCCTCCGTGAGGTCGCCCGTGGCGCCGGGATCGTGCCGACCGCCTTCTATCGCCACTTCGCATCGATGGAGGATCTCGGGGTCACCGTCGTCGAGGACTCGATGCGCGTCCTGCGACGGGCGCTGCGTGAGGGACGACGCGACCTGGCGGCGCGTGACGCCCTGCCCACCGCACAGAACTCGCTGGCCATCCTGCTGCGGCACGTCCGCGAGAACGAGTCGCAATTCCGGTTCCTGGTGCGCGAGCAGCGGGGCGGCATCGCCGAGATCCGTCGTGCGATCGACACCGAACTCCGGTTGTTCTCCAAGGAACTCGCGATCGATCTCGCCCGGATGCCGGACCTGGCACGGTGGCAATCAGACGACCTCGAACTGGCAGCGGAGCTGATCGTCATCATCATGCTCACCGCGGTGGCCGATCTGCTCGACGGTGAGTATCGCGGACGTTCCGCCGAGCAGGAGATCGTCGAGCGCACCGAGCGGCAACTCGTGATGGTCTTCCTCGGCATGGGGCAATGGCGTCCATCGACCGACTGAGCTGCGGGGATCGGACGCCCTGGTAGTCGCCGACCTACAGGTTGTCCGCGCTCTCGGTGAGTCCCGACCCGCCGGGCGGGAGTAGCGGGCGAGGTGGCAGCGGGGAGGAGTAGACCACATTGGTGGTGACGCTGCCGAGGGTTCCGACCATGCCGCTGACCCGTTCCAGGTGCTTCATGTCGGTGGCGACGACCTTCATGATGAAACAGTCGTCGCCGGTGACGTGATGCGCCTCGATGACTTCGGGTAGCCCTGCGAGCAGGGTGTGCAATGGCTCGTACCTGCTGCTGGGATACCGCAGCCGTAGGAAGGCCAGGATCGCGAACCCGAGCCGCTCGGGGTCGACGCTGGCGCTGTAACCGCTGATCACCCCGGATTCTTCGAGGCGGCGCACGCGCTCGGCTGTGGCGCTGTGACTCATTGTGATCTGCCGGGCCAGTTCTGCAATGCTCTGCCGTCCGTTCGCTTGAAGCGACGTCAGGATTGCCGTGTCGACCCTGTCGGGCTCGAAAGTGAGATTCTTCGCCATCGAGCAATAATGCCATGAAAGTACCGGCGACTCCGACAAGGTGCCGGGAAGTCGACCTTCCGTTGGCGAACGGACGTGAATAGCGTCGAGGCATGCCAGATTCGCCGTCATCAGACCTCTTGATATCCCACTTCGCTCGCAAGCTCGGCTTTGAGACCGATGCGTCCGACGTGCACGCCGATCAGGAACGCGGTGTGAACTTCGTCTTGATCGACTCACGAGGTGAGGCGGCGTGGGCGCAGGGGCGCATCGTCGGAGCCGTGCACATGCCGACGTCACAGATCGCCGCACGCGCCGTCGACGAGATAGCAACGAGCACACCGGTTGTGACGTACTGCTGGCGGCCCGGATGCAATGGTTCGACGCGGGCCGCGCTGGAGTTCGCCAAGCTGGGTTACCGGGTCAAGGAGATGATCGGCGGTTACGAATACTGGGCGCGCGAGGGCTACCCCGTCGAGAATGATCACAGCCGGATCATCCGGTCCAAAGACCCGCTCACCGTGCCACTGGACTCGGTGGTCTGCGACTGCTGAAACAGTCGTACCCGCCGACGCCTAGCGGCCGGGCCCCGCGGTTGTCGATTTGCCCTCAGGGCGATTTCAACTGTGGTCCGCCGACGCGATGGTGCCGGACACTGGGCCGAGGCACCGCGCCGGCCCACTCGCCCCGAGGCGGGAGTCGAGGCGGTGTCGTGCTCGTCACGTGCCGACCCGACCGAAAGGTGCCCTCGCGGTGTCTCTGCATTTCCACTGGTTCCTGCCCACCTACGGCGACTCGCGCAATCTGATCGCGGGCGGCCACGGCAGCCAGATGACAGGGGACCGGCCGGCCGATCTGCGGTACCTCAAACAGCTCGTCGGCGCCGCCGAGGCCAACGGCTTCGAAGCCGTCCTGACCCCGGCAGGTCTCTGGTGCGAGGACGCCTGGCTGACCACCGCCGCTCTGATCGACGCCACCGAGAGCCTCAAATTCCTGGTCGCGTTCCGCCCCGGGCTCATCTCGCCGACGCTGGCCGCCCAGATGGCCGCCACGTTCCAGTGGCATTCGCAGGGCCGCCTGCTGGTCAACGTCGTCACCGGCGGCGAGTCGAGTGAACAGCGCGCCTTTGGCGACTTCCTGGCGAAGAACGCGCGGTACGAGCGTTGCGACGAGTACCTGGAGATCATCCGCCGGCTCTGGACCGAGGAAGAGCCCGTCGACGTGGTGGGGAAGTACCTGCGCGTCGAGGGTGCGCAGCTCGGACGTCGTCCCGATCCGACGCCGGAGATCTTCTTCGGCGGATCGTCGCCGGCCGCCGGTGACGTCGCCGCCAAGCACGCCGACACCTACCTCACCTGGGGCGAGCGTCCGGACGCGGTGGCCGAGAAGATCGCGTGGGTCAACGGTCTCGCGGCCGCGCAGGGCCGGGAACTCTCGCACGGCATCCGTTTTCACGTGATCGCCCGCGAGACGTCGGAGCAGGCCTGGGCCGAGGCGGCCCGTCTGCTCGGTGCGCTCGATCCGGCCCAGGTCGCGACTGCGCAGCAGAACCTGGCGCGCTCGGAGTCCGAGGGCCAGCGACGTATGTCCGAACTCCACGGTCGTGGAGCCGGTTTCGCCGACCACAACGATCCGCACTCGCTGGAGATCCACCCCGGCGTGTGGGCCGGGGTCGGGCTCGTCCGTGGTGGTGCGGGTACGGCGCTGGTCGGCTCCTACGACGAAGTGGCCGCACTCATCGCCGAGTACGCCGCGCTCGGACTCGACCACTTCATCCTGTCGGGCTATCCGCATCTCGAAGAGGCGTACCACTTCGGAGACGGGGTCCGGCCCGCTCTCGCCCGGCTCGGACTGCTCGACCCGGCGTCGGCCGGCCCGTCCGTGGCCGTGCGCACCGCGTTCCTGCCGCGTCTGCAGGCCGCATCATCCTGATCGACAACACTTTTCACCTTCACCACGTCCCTTCTCGCCATGTAACCGACACCTCGCGGAGGTAGCCATGTCCACCGAGTCCATCGCGGACCAGATCAAGTTCGCCTACTGGGTGCCCAACGTCAGCGGTGGCCTGGTCACCAGCACCATCGAGCAACGCACCGGCTGGGACTACGACTACAACGTCAAACTCGCGCAGACCGCCGAGAACAACGGTTTCGAGTACGCGCTGTCGCAGGTGCGGTACGAGGCGAGCTACGGAGCCGAATACCAGCACGAATCCACCAGTTTCAGCCTCGCACTCCTGCTCGCCACGCAGCGGCTGAAGGTGATCGCGGCGGTGCACCCGGGGCTCTGGCATCCGGCCGTCCTGGCCAAGCTCGGCGCCACCGCCGACCATCTGTCCAAGGGTCGCTTCGCGATCAACGTCGTCAGCGGCTGGTTCAAGGACGAGTTCACCCACCTCGGCGAGCCGTGGCTCGAGCACGACGAGCGGTACCGGCGCAGCGGAGAGTTCCTCGAGGTGATCCGCAAGATCTGGACCGAGGACGAGGTCGACTACCGCGGCGACTTCTACCGCATCCACGACTTCACGCTGAAGCCCAAGCCGCTCAACACCGTCGAGCGTCCGAACCCCGAGCTGTTCCAGGGCGGGAACTCCTCGGCCGCCCGCAACAACGGCGGACGGTACGCGGACTGGTACTTCTCCAACGGCAAGGACTTCGACGGCGTGACCGAGCAGCTCGACGACCTCCGCGCCGTCGCACGTGCCCACGAGCGCGAGGTGAAGTTCGGGCTCAACGGCTTCATCATCGCGCGGGACACCGAGAAAGAGGCCCGCGACACTCTGCGCGAGATCGTCGAGAAGGCGAATCGCCCTGCGGTGGAGGGCTTCCGGGACGCCGTCCAGCAGGCCGGGAACTCGACAGGCGACAAGAAGGGCATGTGGGCCGACTCGTCGTTCGAGGACCTCGTCCAGTACAACGACGGCTTCCGGACCCAGCTGATCGGCACCCCGGAGCAGGTGGCCGAACGCATCGTCGCCTACAAGCGTCTGGGCGTCGACCTGATCCTCGGCGGCTTCCTGCACTTCCAGGAGGAGATCGAGTACTTCGGTGAGAAGGTGCTGCCTCTGGTGCGCGAGATCGAGGGCGCCCAGAGCGACACCGCCCCGACGCCTGCGGGAGTGGCGTGACCGCAGTGAGCCAGGCGCGGGTCCGGTCCGCCGTGCGGATCGGGTCCGAGGCCGAGGCGCTGTCGATCGCGCGCGAATTGGCCGCCGAATTCGCGGTCGGGGCGGCCGAGCGCGACCGCGAACGTCGGTTGCCCCATGCCGAGATCGACCGTCTGTCGCAGTCGGGGCTGCTGGCACTCACCGTCCCGGCTCGGTTCGGCGGTCTCGACCTGCGTCCCAGTGCGCTCGCCGAGGTGGTGTCCATCCTGGCCGCCGCGGACGCGAGCATCGCGCAGATCCCGCACAGCCACTTCGTCTACCTCAACCTCGTCCGCCTGTCCGCGGGAGAAGTGTTGCAGGAGCGCATCTTCGCCGACGTCCTCGCGGGTGGACGGGTGGCCAACGCGCAGTCCGAGCGGGGCGGCAAGACCATCGCCGACATCTCGACACGGTTGAGTCCGGTGGCCGATCGAGCATCGACGCGTTTCGTCCTCGAGGGTGAGAAGTTCTATTGCACCGGTTCGTTGTTCGCGGACACCCTCGCCGTCCTCGCGCGGCTGGACGTCGCCGTCGGCGACCTCGCACCCGGGGAGTACGTGGCTTTCGTCCCGGCCGATGCCGACGGTGTGAAGATCGTCGACGACTGGGATGCGGTGGGACAGCGCACGACCGGCTCGGGGACCGTCCGGTTCAGCGGGGTCGGCCTGGGTTTCGCGGATCTGGTGGCGCGCGCACCGGCAACATCTGCGCCCACCGGTTACGGCGCCTTCGCCCAGCTGCTCCATGTGGCGATCGACGTCGGTATCGCCCGCGGTGCGCTGCGCGCGGCGTCGGAGTTCGTGCGTACGAAGTCGCGACCGTGGTTCGAGGCGAATGTCGAACGAGCAGTGGATGATCCGCTGTTGGTGCAGCGCTTCGGCGAGTTGGAGGTCGAGGTCGCGACCGCCGAGGCGACCCTCGCCGCGGCCGGTCGAAGAGTCGACGCGGCGGTGGGAGGTACCCCGGAATCGCCCTCGCGCGAGTTGGTCGCGGAGGCCTCGATCGCAGTCGCGACGGCGAAGGTGGTGGCCGACCGGGTGGCCCCCTCGGTGGCGTCGGCCCTGTTCGAGGTGAGCGGGACCCGCAGTGCCGCCGGTGGCGGGGGTCTGGATCGCTTCTGGCGCGACGCCCGGACGCACACGCTGCACGACCCCGTGCGATGGAAGTACCAGCACATCGGGCGCTGGGTTCTGCGCGGCGAGGAGCCGCCCCTGCACGGCGTGATCTGACCGGGGGGCGTCCGGCGTCGGCGTCAGAGGTAGCGGCCGACGAGCGGCACGGCCTTCTTCGGGGTTTTCGCGTTGAAACCGTCGCCGATCGCACGCAGTTTCCACTCGCCGCCGTCGCGGGAGATGACCGCCATCGCGACCGCGGTGAACGGCATCCCGCCCTTGAGGGTGTAACGGGCCAGCTCGGCGGAGGTCGTCTCGTCGACGAGGCGGCAGTAGGCGTTCTCGATCTTCTCGAACGTGTGGCCCCGGTACGACGTGACGATGAACATCAACGCGTCGATCTGGGGTGGGACCGACTGCAGCGCAACGCGGATGACCTCGTCGTCGCCCTCGCCTTCACCGGTGAGGTTGTCGCCGGAGTGCAGGATCGAACGGTTCTTGCTGTTGAGGTGACCGTAGTAGACGGTCTCGACGCATTTCCCGCCCGATAACATGAGCACCGAGGCGTCGAGGTCGATCGAGCCCCCGCGCCCGAATCCGCCGCGCACCGGATCCCACCCGAGTCCCATCTGGATGTCGGTGAGTGCCACGCCACCCTCCTTGCGGAGGGTGACCTTCTGGCCTTTCGCCAAGCTCACCGGGGCGCCCTTGCGCAGACTGACTTCCGCGGGCTGCGCGGGTGCCGGGGGCGCGGGAGTGGGCGGCGCCGCCGCCGGGGGCGCGGGTGCCGGGGGAGTCGGCGCCGACGGCCGCGAGTAGCTGATCGGCGTGGGCGGGGCGGGCGTCGGTTGCGGCTCGTCGTCGACGCTCACCCCGTGGTCGCGGACCAGGTCGGCGAAACCGCCCGCGTATCCCTGACCGACGGCACGTACCTTCCACTCGCCGTTGCGCCGGTACACCTCGAGGGCGATGACCACCGACTCGCTGGTGAGGCCGGTGACGGTGAAGTCGTACAGCGCCCGGCCCGCTTCGTCGGTGACGTGAGCGACCGGCGGTGCGAAACGGCCGAAGGTCGACGACGCGTCGTCGAGCGTGATGACCGCGCGGACCGCGTCGATGTCTGCAGGTACTCGAGCGGTCGAGATGTGCAGTCGCGCAGAACCTGCGGCGGCCTGTTCCAGCCGGACGCCGGGCCCGGTCGGCTGGTTGTAGAAGACGAAGTCGTCGTCGGTACGCACCACCCCCCGGTCGGTGACCAGCAGGGCCGACAGGTCGGCGGCGGTCGCGAGGTCCACCGTGACGATGACATCGGGGGTCGGCAACGGGCCGTTCTGGCCTTTGGTCAGAGCAGACATCTCCGGGCGTTTCCTCACATCAGTCGGGCCGCATCCGTATCGGCGCCGGGAGCGGAGCGAGCGGGCCGAGTCCGTGCCGTCCGGGTGGACGGCGTCACCAGGCACAGCGTAGTCACGCAACGGCGCGGGCTCGGGGCCCGACGCGACACCCGTACTCCGAAGGTGCAATCGAGTGGTCGACAGACGATGTCCGATTGCCGACATATGCTCCTGCGTATGGCTGGGAGTCGGGTCAACACACAGTTCGGGCCGTACCGCCTCGACGAACTACTGGGCCGCGGTGGGATGGGCGAGGTCTACCGCGCATACGACACGACCAAGGACCGGGTCGTCGCGCTGAAGCTGCTCAACCCCGGGCTGGCACACGATCCGATGTACCAGGAGCGGTTTCGCCGGGAATCGCACGCCGCGGCCCGCCTCGGCGAACCGCACGTCATCCCGATCCACGACTGGGGCGAGATCGACGGCGTGCTGTTCATCGACATGCGCCTGGTCGTCGGAGAAGATCTACGCGCGCTCCTGACGCAGGAGACGCGGCTTCCGCCCGAACGCGCGGTGTCGATCATCGAACAGGTGGCCGCGGCGCTCGACGCCGCACACGCCGAGGGGCTCGTGCACCGCGACATCAAACCGGAGAACATCCTGGTCGGGGCGAACGACTTCGCGTATCTCGTCGATTTCGGCATCGCGCATGCCGCCGAGGACACCCACCTCACCCAGACCGGGACGGCCGTGGGATCGATCGCCTACATGGCTCCGGAGTTGTTCGACGCCGCCCAGGTCAGCGCGGCCAGCGACATCTACGCCCTGGCCTGTGTGCTTTTCGAGTGCCTGACCGGGCGGGTGCCGCATCCGGCGAAGACGGTGAGTGCGGCGATCAAGGCGGCCGTACTGTCACCGGCCCCGTCGCCGAGTGCGGTCAACGCAGACGTACCGCCGGCGATGGACGAGGTGATCCGCACGGCCCTCGCCGCCGATCCCGCGGCCCGCCATGACTCCGCGGTCGCGCTCGCACGCGCGGCTCGAAGCGCGCTCGCCGGGGGCGTGGAGGGGGTCCGGCCGGGGCCGGATCTCGTCAAGGCGTCGCCACCGCCTCCGGAAGCACCCACCGGTGTCGTCCGCGCTCCGGACACGGTCATCGCGCCCACCGACCCCGGGTACGAACCGACCCTGGTGCGGCACACGACGGGCCCCGAGGGCGGAGCCGGGACCACGCAGTTCTCGGGGCCGCAGCAGTTCTCGGGGCCGCAGCAGCTCTCGGGGGCCCAGCACTTCTCGGGGGCGCACAACTACGCAGGACCGCAACCCGGTCCGCCGATGTACGGGCCGCCGGGGTATCCGCCCGCCTATCCGCCGCCGCAGCGGCGCTCGGTCGCGATACCGATGCTGATCGGGTTGATCGCGGTGGCACTCGTCGGGCTCGCCGTCCTCGGCGGCGTCCTGATCGCCGGCTCGGGTGACGATGCCGAGACCCGGGCCGACGAGGAGCCGACGACGCCGACCGTGACCGAGACGGTGGCGCCCCCGCCGACCGTCCAGAACGTTCCGCCGGCGCCGCCGGCCCCGGCTGCGCCGCCGCCCGGTTCGAGTCCGTGCGATGCGACGGTCGGGATCGGTACATCGGTGACCAGCTGCCCGTTCGCGTTCGCGGTGCGCGATGCGTATGTGGGAGCGGGTGCGGCACGGTCGCCGCGTGTCGTGGTCGCGGTCAGCCCGGTCACCGGGCAGGCCTATGCGATGAACTGCGTTCCCGAAGGCGGGATCGTCGCGTGCCGGGGAGGCAATGACGCCGTGGTGCACATCTACTGATGGACACCACCCGACGGCCGTTGTGGCTTAAGCGGACTCGGCGGAACCGCTGCATCGTCGTGCTCGGCGCGCTCGCGCTCCTCGCCGGTTGCTCGACCGAATCCGACCCGAAACCCGTTGTGCCGGTCACCGTCACCGTGACCGCCGACCCATCGGCGTCAACACCCGCCGCACGCGCTACAGACATCCCGACGTCGTCGGCGGCCGTCCCCTCCGGGTCGTATGGAGGCCTCGCGGCGAGTTTCCGCAGGGTTGCCGCGTCGACCGGACTGACGGTCGGCATCGCGATCGCACCGGTCGGTGGGTCGGCCGTCCCCGGGCTCACCCTCGGCGATGCCACACCCCGGGTGGCGTGGTCGACGATCAAGGTCCCGCTCGCGGTCGCCGCAGAACGGGCGAACGGCCCGGGCCCGGCGGCGCGGGCGGCGATCGTCGACTCCGACAACGCCGCCGCGGAGAGCCTCTGGTCCTCGCTGGGCGGCGGACAGGCGGCAGCCGACGCCGTCACCGCGGTGCTGCGGGACGGCGGTGACACCACGACGGTGGTCCCGGCGACGCGGCGTCGTGCCGGTTTCACCGTGTTCGGGCAGACGGTGTGGTCGCTGCCGGGGGCCGCGACGTTCACCGCCGGCTTGCCCTGCATCTCGGGTTCGCGACAGGTCGTCGCCCTCATGGGTCAGGTGGGCGGCAATCAGCAGTGGGGAATCGAGATCATGCCGGCGCCCCGCGCAACCGCGGTGAAGGGTGGTTGGGGTCCAGGAGTGTCCGAGGGATACCTCGTCCGTCAGATCGGAATCCTCACCTTCCGCGACGGCCAACGTGCGGCGGTGGCGATGAGCGCGGTCGGGGGCTCGATGTCGGGGGGTATCGCCGCGCTGAATTCGGTGGCGAACTGGCTCGACACCAACCTCGCCCGTCTTCCGCGCGGACGCTGTTCCGCCTGACCGGTCCTCGAAGCGGTGTGACCCCGGTCCCAGCAAGGTTCCGATTGGGTATACAGCCTGGTCCCTGGTGCGTAACCGCCCTAGTCTCAAGTGTCTGAAGTGACTCAGGAGACAGAAGTGAAAGTTGTGACCAGGATCGGCGTGGTGTTCTGCGCGGTGGCGATGTCGATGGTGATCGGCGCGGGCTCGGCGACGGCGATACCGCTCCCCGTGCTGCCGCCGCTGCCGGAGCCCTTCGCCACGTGGTTCAAGCCCCCGGAACCGCTCGACAAGAAGCTCGCGAAGAGCTATGCCGCACTGACGAAGTCGATGCGGAAGTCCCTGCCCGGCCAGCTCGGGATCGCGATCGTGCCCGTCGGCGGGGACGAGGTCATCTCCCTCGGGTCGCTCAAATCGGGACGTGCATGGTCGACGATGAAGGTCCCGGTGTCGCTCGCCGCGCAGCGCGAGCGCGGTCCAGCGGTCGCCGCGATGGAGGACAAGGCGATCACGTTCTCCGACAACGATGCAGCCGGCGAATTGTGGGGGGTGCTCGGCGGCGGGCACGCGTCCGTCGACGCTGTCAGTGCGGTCCTCCGTGAGGGCCACGACGTCCGGACGCACGTGTCCTCCGAGGTCGACAATCCGCCGTCGTACCCCGGTCACACCGCCTGGGCGCTACGCGACCAGGCGATCTTCGGCGCTCACCTGCCGTGTCTGCCCGACAGCGAACACCTCATCCGGCTGATGAGCGCCGTCGCCCCGAATCAGCAGTGGGGTATCGCGAAGGTGGGGCGCAGTCAGGGAGCGGTGACCGCGGTCAAGGGTGGCTGGGGTCCGGCGACGTCGAAGTCGTCGGCGCATCTGGTGCGGCAACTGGGCATCATCACCACGACCAGCGGCCAGGTCGCGGTGTCGATGGCGGCGATCCCGCGGAGTGGATCGTTCACCGACGGCACCAAGATGCTGACCCGCCTCGGCAATTGGCTCGGCAAGAACCTGGCCGACCTCCCGAAGGGCCGGTGCTGACCGCGCGCCAAGAACTCAGGCCGCGGCGTGCGCGGCCGGTGTACGTCCCGCGCCCGCCGGGGTCGTGAGCGCGGCGGCGATCGCCGTCGTGAGCGGAACCGACAGGGCGATCGCGATTCCGCCGACGAACGAGCGGGCCAACTCCACTGCCACGACGTCGGTGGTGAGCAGTCCGCCCAACGGCTGCTGGGCCACCGAGAACAGCAGCATCAGCGGCAGCGCACTGCCCGCGTAGGCGAAGACAAGGGTGTACACCGTGCTCGCGATGTGGTCGCGACCCACGCGCATCGCGGCACGGAACGTCGCGAGCCGTGACGGTTCGCCGGCCGCGGCCAGCTCAAAGGCCGCCGAGGCCTGGGTGATCGTGACATCGTTCAGAACACCGAGGGTGCCGATGATGAACCCGGCGAGCAGGAGACCGCTGACCGAGATGTTGCCCTGATACACCTGCAGATTGGTGGTCTGATCGCCCGAGAGCCCGGTGAGGTTCATGGTCCGGATGGCGAGCCAGCTCAGGAATCCCGCGAGCAGGAGGGAGGTCAGCGTCCCGAGCAGAGCCGAACTGGTCCGGAGACTGACACCGTGCGCGAGGTAGAGGACCACGAACAGGATCACCGCCGACGACACGACCGCCACCGCAACAGGGGACGACCCGTCGAGGATGGCCGGCAGCGTGAACACGGTGAGTATCCCGAAGGCGATCGCCAGCCCGATGATCGAGCGGAACCCGCGCCACGCCGCCACCAGCACGATCGCGGCGATGAACAGCACGGCCCAGAAGATGATCGCCGGTCCGCGCTGGAAGTCGAAGAAGCTGTACCGGTTGCTGCCGTCGGGGCCGGGAACGGTCGCGAGCCGGATGTCGTCACCGACGTTCAACGTCGGCTGGCCGGCCTGGGGGTCGTCGAGCGTGCCGGCGGCGGGGGCCACGGTGTCGGGCCCGGATCCGGCCTGTGCCCGGTTGGTCGGGATCTCCAGGACGGTGTACTGGCCGGCCACGTCACCGGAGGTGAACCGGACCGCGTTGAGGATGCACGGCCCACCCGGCACCGGATTCACCGGTATGTCGGCGGTCTCGAGCACTGATCCCGCCACCGAGTTGAGGCAATTCGCATGGAACTGGTCCACGATCTCGCCATCGACCGTGGTGATCGGCCCGCCGTCGGCGGACCGGAACTGGGTGGGGATCGGGTGTTCGGAATCCGACGGCCACAGGACGACCATGCCGACCGCGACCGCGACCGCGGTCACCGCGAGCGTGCCGATGACGAACCACCGGGCGATCGGCGACAGCGTGTGGCTGATGTCGGACAGCGAGTGCGCATGACCGTGCCCGTGATGTGTGCGGCTCACGCGGTGAGCCTATGCGCACCGCACCCGGGTCGCGATGGGCGACCCGGGTGCGGTGATGGGGTGTGCAGCAGTGCCGACGCCGGTCACAGGGGCAGCAGGATGCCCTTGACCCGCGGATCGGTCCGCAGGAATTCCTGCACGGCAGGGTCTTTGAACGCGGCGACCAGGTTCTTGATGTTCTCGGTGTCCTTCCACTGCGTTCCGATGGTCAGCTGCCCGGCGAACTCGTCGGGAGCGGGCGGAGCGTAGATCTGCTTGGCGATGTCGATGTTCGCGGCGAGGTAGTACTCGGTGTAGCCCACGGTGGCGTCGAGGTCGGCGAGCGAGCGCGACTGGGCGGCGAAGTCGAGCAGGACGAACTGCAGGTTCCGCGGATTCGTGGCGATGTCCTTCTGGGTCGCCTTCCACTTGTCCACGCCTGGTTTCAGCGTGATGAGTCCGGCGCGTTCGAGCAGCCAGAGTCCCTGGGCCTCGTTCGCGGGATCGGAGTAGAGGGAGACGCGGGCGTTCTGCGGCAGGTCGGCGACGTCGCGGTACTTGTCCGACCAGATGCCGAATCCCCAGCGGAACACCGGCGTCGCGGCTTCCTCCTGGAAGTCCGGGTTCGCCTCGAGGACCTGCGACAGCCACAGCTTGTGCTGATAGACGGTGCCCGCGACCTCCCCGTCGCTGACCGCACGGTTCAGCGTCGTGGAGTCGGACAGGCCCTTGAATGCGACCTTGATGTCATACCGGGGTGCGACCTCGTCGGCGATGAACTCGACCAGTGCCTGCTCGGAGGCGTTGCCCTCGGCGGTGACGACGGTCAGTGTCGCACCGGCGGTCTCGTTGGGCGACGTCGAGTCGGACCCGAGGAAGCGCCAGCCGACGACGGCGGCGATCACGGCGACCACGACCAGCGCGCCGACGATCAGCGGCCAGCGGCGACGTGTCGAGATCTCGATTCCGGAACTGCCGGGCGGAGAGGGAGTCTCGCCGGATTTCGATGAGGTGCCGGTGGTGGAACCGGTGTCCTGTGTCATGGGGTGCCTTTCGGGTGTGGCTGGGTGATGCGGTGACGAGCGCTCCGCCGCTCAGGGAGCAGAGCCGGCCGGCGGTTTTGTGGTTCTTCAGTGGTTGGCCCGGCGGGACGTGACCGGGTTGAGGCTGCGGGCGAGGGCGTCGCCGGCGACCTGGATCACGGCCACCGTCACGATGAGCACGATGATGGTGGCGACCATGACCCCCTGATCGAATCGCTGGTAGCCGTAGGTGACCGCCACGTATCCGAGTCCGCCGGCGCCGATGGTGCCGGCGATCGTGGAGTACTCGATCATCGCGATGGTGTTGATCGTCAGTCCGCCGACGATGCTCGGCAGCGCCTCGGGAACCTGTGCCTTCCAGATGATCTGGGCGTTCGATCCGCCGGACGCACGTGCCACGTCGATCGTCGAGGCCGGGACCGACCGCAGCGAGTTCTCGACGATGCGTGTGAAGAAGGCGATGCCGGCGATCGACATCGGTACCACCGCCGCGGCGATGCCGATGTTCGTGCCCGTGACCAGGCGGGTGAACGGGATGATCGCCGTCATCAGCACCAGAAAGGGCAACGACCGACCGATGCTGATCACCCACGACAGGGGGGTGTGCAACGAGCGTCGTGCGAAAAGCCCGCCGGGAGCGAGGTTGTGGATGAGTGCGCCCAGCGGGACTCCCACCACCAGGACGACGACCATCACGATGCTCACCATCAGGACCGTGTCGATGGCCGCCGGGATGAGCAGGTCGGGGATCTCGTCGAGCGGCACCGTGATGTTCGCCGAATACGTGGTGCTCACGCGGCCACCTCGGAGCCGGTGACGGTCTCGACGGCGGTACCGCCCGCGGTCGCGGTGGCGTCGAGAAGGCGTGCGGCCAGGCCGAGTTCACCCGCGGCGCCGATGAATGCCGACGCGTGTCCGGTGGGCACCGACACGGTGAGATCGCCGAAGACGGTGCCGTCGATGGTCTGCACGTTGGCGCCCAGCACCGAGATCGAGATGTCGAGTCGCCTGCCCAGCTGGGTCAACCAGTCCGCGGGGACCGTCGCGGAGTGGTAGACCACCGAGATCGGGGTTTCGGCCGAGGCCGGTTGCGCACTCGGCCCGCGCGGCCGGAGTGCCCGTCCCAGAACCGAATCCGGTTCCAGGACCACCTGTTCCAGCCGGCCGTGCTCGACGATGCGGCCGCGTTCGAGACGGCCGACGGTGTCGGCGACCCGCACGACCGTGTCCATCTCGTGGGTGATGAACACCACCGCGAGATCCAGTTCGTCCCGAACGTCGGTGAGGAGCCGTAAGAAGGTGTCCGTGGCCGCGGGATCCAGACCCGAGGTGGCTTCGTCGGACAGCAGGACGGAAGGTTTGAGTGCGAGGGCCCGAGCGATGCCGACGCGCTGCCGCTGACCGCCGGACAGCTGATGCGGATACAGGTCCGCTTTGTCGGCGAGGCCGACCAGGTCGAGAAGTTCGCCGACGCGTGCCGTGGTCGATCGCTTTGTCGCACCCAGATATTCGAGAGGCAAAGCGACATTCTGCGCCGCGGTTCGCCGGGACAGCAGACTCGCCGACTGGAACACGGTGCCGATCCGGCGCCGGGCGTCGCGAAGGCCCGACGTGCCCAGTGCGGTGAGATCCTCCCCGTTGACGACGACCCTGCCCGACGTCGGACGTTCCAGCAGATTCAGACACCGGGCCAGCGTGCTCTTGCCGGCGCCGGACGGGCCGACGACGGCGAAGATCTCACCGGCGTCGACAGTGAAGTCGACCTCGTCGAGCACCGTCGTCGGGTCGGGCGAACCGACACCGAACACCTTCGTCAACCCCACCACCTCGATCACCGGAGGCCCCCGTTCGCGCTGGTGAGCTGAGCGGCTTCCCTGATCGAATCGTCGATGGTCGAGTTGCTCCCACCGACCCGGTACGTGGACCCGCGATGATTCTCCGGCAGTTGATCGCCACGCCCGAAGAGCTTGTGGCGCAGGGTTCCCGGGACGTAGTCCCGGTCGTAGAGTCCGCGCCGCTCGAGGGCGGGCACCACGTGGGTGATGATGTCCTCGAACGATCCGGGGGTCACCGCGTAGGCGACGTTGAAGCCGTCGACGTCGGTCTCGGTCACCCAGTCCTGCAGGGCTTCTGCCACCTCGTCGCCGGAGCCGATCAGGACCGGACCCATTCCGCCGATGCCGCCCCACGCCGCGATGTCCCGCACGCGCCATTCCTCGCCGGTGTCGCTCGCCTGCTGGAAAGCGGCGACCGCGGACTGGATCGCGTTGCTGTGCACGTTGCCGATCGGTTCGTCGATCTCGTAACTCGCGAGGTCGATGCCCATCCAGCCCGACATGAAGACCAGCGCACCCTCGGTGCTGGCGTAGGACTGGTACTCCGCGGCTTTCGCGCGGGCTGCCTCCGGAGTCGAGTCGGTGATGATCGTCAGCAGCGTGTAGATCTTCGCGTCGTACGGGTCGCGTCCGGCCAGGATCAGCTCGTCGCGCACCTTGCTCACCACATCACGCAGGATGGCCTTGGTCGGCGCGGCCACGAAGATGGCCTCGGCGTTCTCCGCGGCGAAACGTCGGCCGCGAGGCGAGGCCCCGGCCTGGTAGATGACCGGTGAACCCTGCGGCGACGGCTCGGCGAGGTGAATGCCGGGCACGGTGAAGTGCTTTCCGCGGTGCCCGATGTGATGGACCCGGGCCGGGTCGGCGAAGATGCCCGCCTCGCGATCGCGGAGAACAGCGTCGCGTTCCCACGAACCCTCCCAGAGCTTGTACAGCACGGTGAGGTACTCATCGGCCTGGTTGTAGCGCTCGTCGTGCTCGAGTTGATCGTCGGCGCCCATGTTGCGGGCTGCCGCAGGCAGGTATCCCGTCACCACGTTCCAGCCGATCCGGCCACGGGTGAGGTGGTCCAGCGTCGACAGACGCCGTGCGAAGGGGTAGGGATGCTCGAAACCCGTACCGGTGGTGACCCCGAAGCCGAGGTGCTCGGTGGCGTGCGCCATCGCCGAGACGAGCAACAGCGGGTCGTTCACGGGGATCTGCGCACCCTGGCGGATGGCGGCTTCGTCGTTGCCGGCGTACACGTCGTAGGTGCCCAGGACGTCGGCGATGAACAGACCGTCGAATCCGCCGGTCTCCAGCAAGCGGGCGAGGTCGACCCAGTAGTCGATGGTGTTGTAGTCCCACGACCGGTCGTCGGGGTGGCGCCACAGACCCGGTGACTGGTGCGCAACGCAATTCATGTCGAAGGCGTTGAATCGGATCTTACGTGGGGCATTCGGTTCTGACACCGGAGGAATGATGCTGACGGATCGTCGGAGTGGCCATCGTTGTGCCCACCGCGAACCTAAACTTGTGCCATGCGATCCACAGATGTGTTGCTCGACGGTCTCGGTCGAGTCGTCGAGAACGTTCACGCCGTCCTGGACGACATCTCCACCGAGGAATTGAACCGGGCTCCCGCGCCCGGTGCCAACACGATCGCCTGGCTCGTGTGGCATCTGACGCGCGTGCAGGACTCGCACGTCGCCGACGTCGCCGGAACCGACGAGGTGTGGGTGACCGGGGGATGGGTCGACCGGTTCGGTCTGCCGTTCCCGCCCGGCGAGAGCGGGTACGGGCAGTCTGCCGACGAGGCGGCGCGGGTCGTCGTCGACGACCCGGACCTGTTGCGTGGCTACTACGACGCCACGCACGCGGTCAGCGTCGACTACATTGGCGCGCTGTCGGATTCAGATCTCGACCGCGTCGTCGACGAGAACTGGGACCCGCCGGTCACGTTGGGCGTACGATTGCTCAGCGTGATCGACGACGACACCCAGCACATCGGTCAGGCGGCATACGTCCGGGGCCTGTTGTCCTGATGTTCTGGTCCCGCAAACCCACCCCTTTTCCGTAAACCCACAGCGCTCGGACCGGGTGGGTTCACGGAAAAGGGGTGGGTTTGACGGAAGGTTGGTTCGAAATCGCGGTCGGGATCTAGACGGTCAGGACAGGCAGCCCTTGAAGGTCTGGAAGTCACCGGCGAAGGCGGGTCCCTTGCAGGTCGGCCCGTTCTTTCCGTCGACGACGACCTCGCCGCCGGGTCCGGCGATACCGATGGCCAGGCCGGGACGAATGCCGTCCATGGTGACCGTCGCTCCGGGACCGAGGGCGATGGCCGCGGGTCCGGCGAAGTTGTCGGCGGTGACGTTGGCTTTGCCGCCGTTGTCGGTGATGGCCAGCGAGAGTCCGGTCGGGCCGGAGTCGGCGCTACACGAGGCCGCAGAGGCGGACTGGCCGGGAAGTGCCGGACATACGGTGGGCGCGGCGCCGGCGGACGGCGCGGCGGCGAGCGATACTGCGGTCGCACCTGCGGCGGCGGCGACGAAACCCAGAGCTGTGCGCGTGACCGTCTTCATGTTGGGACTCCTTTGTCGAGGAACGGTGTCGTGCGTGGAGCGATTCGGAATGGCCGCCGGGCCGGATGGGGTCCGCTTCGCACGCCGCCTCGCCACCGGTCGTGTGCCCAGCGCGCGTAGGTTGAAAACGTGCAACTGCGAATCTTCACCGAGCCCCAGCAGGGTGCGACCTACGACGACCTGCTCACCGTCGCCAAGGCGACCGAGGACCTGGGCTTCGATGCCTTCTTCCGTTCCGACCATTTCGCCGGAATGGGCGGCGACGGCCTCCCCGGGCCGACCGACGCGTGGATCACGTTGGCGGGCTTGGCGCGCGAGACCTCGCGAATCCGGCTGGGGACGCTCGTCTCGTCGGCCACTTTCCGGCTACCCGGGCCGTTCTCGATCGCAGTCGCCCAGGTCGATCAGATGAGCGGTGGCCGTGTCGAATTGGGAATCGGAACGGGCTGGCACGAGGGTGAGCACGAGGCGTACGGAATCCCGTTCCCGCCGTTGAAGGAACGGTTCGACCGCCTCGAGGAGAACCTCGAGATCATCACCGGGTTGTGGCAGACCCCGCTGGGCGAGGAGTTCGACTACGAGGGCACGCACTTTCGCCTCTCGAAGTCCCCGGCCCTGCCCAAACCCGTGCAGCACCCGCGCCCGCCGATCATCATCGGAGGCAGTGGCAAGAAGCGGACGCCCGCGCTGGCCGCGCGTTTCGCCGACGAGTTCAATGTCGTGTTCCAACCACTCGACGTCGCCGGGGATCTCATCGGGCGCGTCCGCACGGCGTGCGTCGACACCGGTGGCGACCCGGAGTCGCTGACCTACTCCGCCGCGCTCGTATTGTGTTGCGGCCGCGACGAAGCCGAGTTCCGACGCCGGGCCGAGGCCATCGGCCGGGAACCGGACGAGTTGCGCGAGAACGGGGCTGCCGGAACCCCGGACGAGGTCGCCGCAAAGATCGCGACCTACGGCGAGCTGGGCGTCACGCGCACGTATCTGCAGACCCTTGATCTGTCGGATCTCGGTCACCTCGAGCTCGTCGCGTCGAAGGTCGCCCCGCAGTTGGCGTGAGCGCCCGCGGGCACCCCGTCTGCTGGGTGCGGCGTTCGTAAAGCTTGCTCCGAAGTGTCAGCGGCCCGGCGGCCGTCGTGGACCATGAAAGGCACCCGCCCACGAGTATGAGTGGCTAGATCCCATGCTCCCTGAGGTGCGAGCGAAGCGAGCCACGAAGGGTGTTGCAACGTGTCTCGCCAGGCCCTTCGTGGCTCGTCGCTTGCGCTCCTCACACCTCAGGGACCAGAGGTTTTGTGGTTCTTTCGGATTCGGGAGCAGGGGTTATGCGCCTCTTTCGGCACAGGGACCAGGGGTTTGGTGGTTCTGTCGGATTAGACAGTCGAGAGTCCTCGAAGGGTTCCCCCGACCCGGCACCCGGGCCGACCAGGATGGGCCATAATCCACCTCATGGCCGACAGGAGCGAGCACACATCATCGAGATCGCCGGAACGTCAACGGATCAAGAAGCTGGCCCAGGCCGCGCTCAACGCCGACGTGACCGTCGAGCAACTCGAGGGCATCATCGCCGACATGGGGGAGACCCTCGAAGGACTCGGTCCCACCCTGGACGGGCTGAACTCGACGATCGCGAAACTCGACGTGACGCTGGTGCGACTCTCCGGAACCCTCGACCAGGTCGACGCCACCGTCGACCGCATGTCCGACATCGTCGGGCGGCTCGAACGGGTGGTCGGGCGGGTCGAGGCACTCGTCGGTATCGGCGAGGCGGCCTTCCGTCCGCTCGGCGTCCTGGAGTCGGCAGGCAAGTCGGTCGCTGCCCGACTCGGCTGGCACTGAACATCGAAACGAGATCAGGGAATGACACCGGAAGAACACAGTTTTCGTGGCCGGCACGGGCACACCATCGTCTATGACGTCTACCGTCCCGCGGAGAGCCCGCGCGGCGTCGTCGTGGTGGTCCACGGCCTCGCCGAGCACGGTCGCCGGTATCTGCACGTGGCGCAGCGGCTCGTCGACGCCGGTTACCTCGTCGCGATACCGGACCACGTCGGTCACGGCCGGTCGGGTGGCAAGCGACTCCGGTTGCGCCGGTTCGGTGACTTCACCGACGACCTCGACACGGTGCTCGCCCATGTCGCCGACGGCAGCGTCCCGACGTTCTTGATCGGGCACAGCATGGGCGGGTGCATCGCTCTCGACTATGCGCTCGACCACCAGGACAAGCTCGACGGACTGATCCTGTCGGGGGCGGCCGTGCTGCCCGGTGACGACCTGCCCGATCTGGCCGTCCGTTTCGCGCCGCTGATCGGCCGGATCGCACCGGGATTGCCCACCACCGAGTTGAGTTCGTCGAGCATCTCCCGGGATCCGGACGTCGTGGCCGCCTACGACGCCGACCCGCTGGTGACGCGCGGCAAGATCCCGGCCGGGCTGGGTGGGGCGATGATCGGCACCATGCGGTCGTTTCCCGAGCGCCTGCCGTCCCTGCAACTACCCATCCTGGTGATGCACGGCAGCGAGGACGCGCTCACCGACCCGCGCGGCAGCGAACTCGTCGAGCGGCTCGCCGGATCGACGGACAAGACGCTCGTGATCTACGACGACCTGTTCCATGAGATCTTCAACGAACCCGAGCAGGCGGTGGTGCTCGACGCGGTGATCACCTGGTTGCGCGGTCACACCGCGCGCCCGTGACCGTCGCGCACCCACTCACGTCAGCCGCACCACTACCCCGGCCAGCAGGACGAGCACTCCGCCGATCTCGCCCACGATGAGCGCGAGCATGAACAGGTAGGTGCCGAGAGTCGGGTCGACGAACTGATTCGTGGTGTCCCGCAGGGCGCCGTGGATGCAATACGCGGCGATCGCCGCGACGAAGAAGACGATCGGGACCGCCGCGGCGATCACGTTGGCGGTCGTCGGGAAGGCGCTGAGTTCGACCAGCGCGGCGAGCACCAGGGTGGCGAACGAGTACATCAGCGCGGCCCGGTGCGCGATGTCGACATACACATGGGCCGTCCGGTCCGGTGAGGTGCGGATGCCGTGGTACTTCCATACGCCAAAGACGAGTGCCCAGACGAGGATCACACCGGACGCCACGACCACGACGATGGTGTCGACGCCGACGAGGTCGGCGAGATCGGGGTCGGCGGTCATGGCTGAACGCTAGCAGCAGGTGCGGTCGCGGGAACGGTCGCTCACGCAGTCCGTTCCCGCTCACACCTCTTCCGGTGAGCGGGAACGGAAACCGTGAGCGGGAGAGCCGGTCAGCGGGACGGGACCGGGGTGCTGCTCGAGGTACCGGGTGTGACGGGCCCCGTCGGGGCGAGCTGGGGCACGGTCGGCGTGCTCGTCTCGGAGCTGGTGGCCGACTCCGGGACGGAAGCGTCCACCGACTCCGAGCCCGACGCCGCGGACGGCGCGAGGCCGGCCGAGGACGACCCGGAGGCCGACGACTCCGCTGCGGACGACTCGGCGGAAGAGGAGGCCGACTGAGAGGCGGACCCGGTCTCATCCGATCCACGGGCCGACAGACCCGACAGGTCGAGCGCCGGCGATTCCTCGGCCGCCTTCTTCGCCGCGAGGGTCACCTTCGCGGGGCCGTCGGGATCGGGGTCGCCCGAGGCGGAGACGACGGTCGTCTTCGTGGTCACCGGCGGGTTGTTGCGCAGCGTGGTCAGCACGTGCTCCTTGCCGTCACCGAGCGCACGTCCCCAGTTCTCCCACGTGTGGCCGCCGTAGTTCGGCAACGAGATCACCGATACGCCGGCCTGCTTGGCCTGCAACTGCATGAGCACGGTCGACACCGCGGACAGGATCTCCAGCGCCATCGCACTGAGCTGGTCCTGCGGCGACAGCTTGGCCATCTCCGACGGCGTCAGGAAACCGTTGCCCGAGGAGATGATGAGAACCTGGCCGTTGTCGGCCAGCTGCGTCAGGTTCTTCGACGGGTCGTTGTCGGTCCAGCGGGTGCCGCCCGGCGCGCCCCACATGTTGACGACGCCGTTGACGTAGTTGGACACCATGGTCTGCGTGGCGAACACGCCGAGAGCGCCGATCGGGTTGTCGGTCTGGTAGTAGCCCGACATCGCCTGCACGACCTTGAACTGCTCGGGGTGGCGCTCGGCGAGGGTCACCGCGGGCCCGCCGGACATCGACAGTCCGATGATCGCGTTGTTGTTGCGGGCCACGCCGAACTCGCGCTCGAGGTAACCGGGCAGCTCCGAGGTCAGGAAGGTCTCCTGCTTGATGACCGTGTTCTTGTCACCGGCGCCGCCGTCCCAGTCGGTGTAGAACGACGATGCGCCGCCCACCGGCATGACCAGGGTGGTGTCGGCCTTGGCGTCGTAGACCTTGGCGGCCTGCACGTCGGTGGTCCATGCCGAGCGGGTTTCGCTGGCGCGCATGCCGTCGAGCAGGTAGACGCCGCTGTCGCTGCCGCTCGAGGCGCGGATCTGCACGATCACGTGGCGTTTCTGCGACTCGGACCAGACCTTGCAGTTCTGGACGTAGTTCCCGGAGGAGTCCCACGTGCAGCCCGGCCGCAGCACTTCGGGATGCCCACGCAGAGCGCTGGCGGTGTTCGACGAGTTGATCAGCGTGCTCGCGCCGAACAGGCCGAGCGTGAGGATCGCGACCACCGAGATGCCGGTGAGGAGTCGGCGACGAGGTGAGGGTCGGCGTGGCGACTCGGGCGTCTGGCCCGCGGGGGTGGAGGGGACGGGCGGTTCGCTGTGCGAGTGCGACATGGAGCTCCTGACATACGCGGCCACCCGACTACACGGTGCCGATGTCAGGGATGTCGTTCGGAGAGTGGACCGGCGTTACCGGGCGAGCGCATTTTTCCGGACGACCTCGGCGGTCTCGTCCGGACGTTCCCACCAGAACATGTGTCCGACCCCGGACCATCGCGCCAGGGTGGCCTGCGGGATGAGGTCGGCGAGCCGCTCGCCCTCGGCGACCGCGATCATCTCGTCGACGTCGCCGTGGATGACCGCCGTCGGCATGTCGAGTGAGCCGATCCGGTCGCGGGTGTCGTGTGCCGCACAGGCGCCCGCCTGCCAGGCGACGACTGCCGACGGAACGCGGCGCTGCCTCGACATCGAGACGAAATGGTCGAAGGCGCCGACGCGGGCGATGAACTCGGGAGACAGATTGACCTCGAACGCGATGCGCGCGACGCGGTCGGCGTCGCGCGACGAGATCGCCTCGACGAGGCGGGCGGCGCCGGACGAGCCGGGCGCACCGATGGCCCCGGGGCCGCCCGCGGTGGTGCAGCCGAGGACGAGACTGCGCACCCGGTCCGGCGAGTTCAGGGCGAGTTCCTGCGCGATCATGCCGCCCATCGACGTGCCCAGCACATGGGCGGAGTCCCAGCCGAGGCCGTCGAGGATTCCGCGGGCGTCGGCGGCCAGGTCGGCGATGGTGAACGGTCCCTCGGCGCGACTGCTCGTGCCGATGCCGCGATGGTCGTAGGCGGCCACCGAGAAGTGCGGGGTGAGGGCGTCGAGGAGCTCGTCGGTCCACATCCCGCGGTGTGCGGACATGCCGCCGATGAGCAGCAGCGGTTCGCCGTCGCCGAACACCTCGGTGTCGAGGACGGGACCGGTATCGGACGCGACGGGGATCTGCATGCGGAGATGGTAGCCACGCGGCTGACCGGATTCCGTGATTCGCCTCAGAGTGCCGGCGAGATCGCCGCCCACATGTTGGGGAGTTCTTTCTCCCAGTAGTACCAATGGTGGGTTCCGACCTCCTGCAACGCGTCGGTGAACGGCAGACCCGCACCGCGCAACAACCCGGCGAACCGGCGCGAACAGTCGCTGGTCGCGATCTCGAACGCCGACGATGCGGCGAGTACCACCTGGTAGAGGCCTTCCTCGGGCGTCACGTTCCGCTTGAGGTCGGCGGGACCGAGCCGGCCCGCACCGGAGTACAGGTACAGGGCCTTGCCGCGGAGACGGTCGAGATGCAGCGCCGGGTCGTGGTCCCGCCATCCGGCCGAACCGACCGGCCCCCAGAGGTTGTCGGCGTTCGCCCCACCCCGGGCGAGGGTGGCCCGCACATACGACTCTCCCTGCGGTGAGGACACCGGAGGACATCCGCTGATCGAGGCCACCGCGCGGTACAGCGAAGGGGCCCGTGACGCGAGCGTGAACGCCGCCTGCCCGCCCATCGAGACGCCCGCGATCCCGCGCGAACCGTTCGACTCGAAGCGGGCGTCGATGAGGGGCGGGAGTTCCCTGGTCAGGAACGTCTCCCACATCGGTTGACCGACGCGCGGATCCCGGCGCTGCCAGTCGGCGTACTGGCTGCCGTACGCACCCGTCGGGAGTACGACGTTCACGTCCTTGTCGGCGAAGAACTCCTCGGCATTGCCGGCTCCGCGCCACCCACTGTCGTTGCCGCGCGAACCCGCCCCGTCGAGGAGGTAGAGCGTTGGCCGGGGTCCGGTCTTCGTTCGTGGCGTGAGGACGAAGAGCTTGATGTTCTTGGCCATCGCCGCCGAGTAGACCCAGACTACGGCGCGGTGGGGGACTCGTGCACGATCGACACCACCCGCGGCGCCACGGGCGCTGCGGCCGCCGGCGCGGCGGCCAGACACAGCATCACCAGACATGCGGCACAGACCGCACGAAGAATCACTCGAAGCACCGTTCCCCCATGTGCGCCGCGTGGACGCTCTTCCCCCGAAGAATGTGGATTCGATCGGTAGGCGGCCGGGCCGCCGGATCGAAGTCGTTCGGCAAGCGTAGGACGTTCGCGCAGTCCTGTCCGGGCCTTGCGAAATCCCGGGGTACCGCGATGGGCGCGACTCCGCGGCCACGACGAACGACGCCGCCGGGCACATCCGTTGGGGATGCGCCCGGCGGCGTCGGGAGAGGGAACGGGCTGGGTTGTCAGGCCCCGAAACCGAGCAGCGACTTCACTTCGAGGAATTCGTCGAAGGCGTAGTCACTCCACTCGCGGCCGTTGCCGCTCTTCTTGTATCCGCCGAACGGTGCGCTCGGGTCGAGTTGGGCGCCGTTGAGCGAGATCGAACCCGCACGGATCTGTGATCCGATGCGGCGGACCTCGTCGACGTCCTTGCCGGAGACGTAGCCGGCGAGGCCGTACTCGGTGTCGTTGGCGACCTTGATCGCTTCGTCGATCGAGTCGTAACCGATGACGACGAGGACCGGGCCGAACACCTCGGTGCGGGCGATCTCCATGTCGTTGGTGACGTTGGTGAACACGGTCGGCTTCACGTAGTAGCCGGTCTCGAGACCCTCGGGGCGCCCGGGACCTCCCACGACCGCGGTCGCGCCGTCGGCGACGGCGCGCTCGATGAGACCCTGGATCTTGTCGAACTGCGCCTCGGACACGACCGGGCCGAGCTTCACGTCGGTGGTGGGATCGCCGACGGTGAGCTCGGCGGCGACCCCCTTGGCGATCTCGGCGACCTCGTCGACGCGGCCGGCCGGGACCAGCATGCGGCTCGGGGCGTTGCAGGACTGGCCCGAGTTCATCATCATCGTCGCGATGCCGCCGGCGACGTTCTTCGCGAAGTCGTCGTCGTCGAGGATGATGTTCGGGCTCTTGCCGCCGAGTTCCTGGGCGACGCGCTTCACGGTCGGCGCGGCACTCTTGGCGACCTCGATGCCGGCGCGGGTGGACCCGGTGAACGAGATCATGTCGATGCCCTCGTGGCTCGACAGCGCGGCGCCGACGCCGGGGCCGTCACCGTTGACGAGGTTGAACACGCCTGCGGGTACGCCGGCGGCGTCGAAGATCTCGGCGACGATCGCCGCGCTGAACGGCGCGACCTCGGAGGGCTTGAGGACCATGGTGCAACCGGTGGCGAGTGCCGGGGCGACCTTGCACATGACCTGGTTGAGCGGCCAGTTCCACGGGGTGATGAAGCCGCACACGCCGATCGGCTCCTTGGCGATGCGCGAGCTGCCGCGGTCCTCGACGAACTTGAAGTCGGGGAGTTGCGCGGCGGCGGTCATCAGGTGGCCGAGACCGATCGGCACCTGGGCGGCGTTCGTGAGGCCGACCGGCGAACCCATCTCCTCGGTGACCGCGGCGGCGAGGTCTCCCATGCGGTTCTGGTACTCGGCGATGATCCGGTTGAGGACTTCGAGACGTTCGGAGACGGTCGTCTGTCCCCAGGTGACGAATGCGCGACGGGCGGCGTCGACCGCTGCATCGACGTCGGCCGCGCTGCCGATGGCGACCTGTCCGGCCGACTTCTCGGTGGCCGGGTTGATGACGTCGATGAGGTTGAGCTCGGCGGGCTCGACCCACTGACCGTCGATGTAGAACTTGGTGATGTCCGGCATGGTGCCTCCGTTGCAGCCTGAAGTGAGGACAATTGTTGTCTGTTTCACACTGTAGGCGCTGCCGCGACCGGGGTCTCGCGAATCCCGGCGTTCCGGGGGCGACACTTTGTGACCGGTTCTGGAACAGCCGTCCCAGTCGCATGCTGCGACGCTCGGCCCGGCCGCGAACGACTAGGGTCGAATCATGATCCTCATCGTCGTGAAGTTCCCCATCAAGCCCGAATTCGCCGACGAGTGGCCCGAGTTGTCGCGCGAGTTCACGGAGGCGACCCGCGCCGAACCGGGTAACAAGTGGTTCGACTGGTCGCGATCGCTCGAGGACCCCAACACCTACGTCCTGGTCGAGGCGTTCGACGACGATGCCGCGGAGGCACATGTCACCGCCCCGCACTTCAAGCAGGCCCAGCAGGAACTCCCCAAGTACCTCCAGCGCACACCCGACGTCATCAACACGACGATCGAGGGCGACACCTGGTCCGAACTCGGGGAGTTCCGGGTCGACTGAGCTCTCTCAGCGGCCGGCGCGGACCTCGGAGTCCGTGTCGGCCCCCGCCGGGTCCGCCGGTCGCGCCGCGTCGTCGCCGATGCCGAGCTTCTCGCCCTCGATGTCCACGTCGGGCAGGATGCGGTCGAGCCAGCGCGGGATCCACCACGCCTTGTCGCCGAGGACGGTGAGCACCGCCGGCATCAGGGTCATCCGGACGACGAAGGCGTCGAGGAACACCGCGGCGGCCAGGGCGAAGCCCATCACCATGATGAAGGCCATGTCTTGCAGCATGAATGCGGCGAAGACCGAGATCATGATGGCCGCGGCCGCCGCCACGACGCGGGCGCTGTGGCGATATCCCTCCACCACCGCGGTCTTCGCGTCGGCGCCGTGCACGTACGCTTCCCGCATCCGGGTCACCAGGAACACCTGATAGTCCATGGCGAGTCCGAACACGATGCCCACCAACATGATCGGCAGGAACGACACCAGCGGTTGCGGGTTGTCGACGATCCCCAGGGCGCCGTCGGTGAAGAGGGCGACGGTCACACCGAAGGTCGCGGCGACGCTCAGCAGGAAGCCGAGCGCGGCGGTCAGCGGCACGAGGATCGAGCGGAACACGATGATCAGCAGGATGAAGGCGAGACCCACCACGACCAGGAGGTAGGGGATCAGCGAACTCGACAGGCGGTCGGAGATGTCGAGTTCGATCGCGGTCTGCCCGGTCACCCCGTAGGAGATGCCCGTCGTGCCCTGCACCCGGGACTCCATCTCGCGGAGCGATTCCACGAGTGCGGGCGTCGCCTCGTCGGCCGGCGCGGTCGACGGGATGATCGTGATCTTCGCGGTGTCCTGGGCCTCGTTGAGCCCGCCGGCACCGATCTGCGCCACCTCGACGTTGTCGACGCGACCCAGGTCGTCGACGAATGAGTTGAAGGCGCGCAAGCGCTCCCCGGTGTCCTGGATCTCGCGACCGTCCGCGACGACGACCAGCGGTCCGTTCACGCCGGGTCCGTAACCCTCGGCGACCATGTCGTAGGCCCGGCGCTGCGTCTCCGACGGCTCGGCGGTCCCGTCGTTGGGTAGCGCGAGCTTGAGCCCGGCCATCGGGATCGCGAGGACGACGAGGATGCCGACGATCGCGACCGTCACGGTGCGCGGCCGGGCCACGATGCGCTGGACCCAGCGCTGGCCGTTGTGCAACCGCTCCGCATCGTGCGGTCCGACATCGGGAGCGTTGAGGCGCGGCACCCGTCCGGCGAACGCCTTGCCGCCGAACAGGCCGAGGATGGCCGGCAGGAGGGTGAGCGCGACCAACACGGCAGCCACCACGGTGCCCGCGGCGGCGATACCCATCGCGGTGAGGAACGGGATGTTCACGATCGCCAGTGCGGCCAGCGCGATGACGACGGTGCTGCCGGCGAAGACGACCGCCGAACCCGCGGTGCCGACCGCCCGCCCCGCCGCGTCGGCGCGGTTCGTCGACCGATGGATCTCGTGGCGGTAGCGGGACACGATGAACAGCGCGTAGTCGATGCCGACCGCGAGGCCGATCATCGTCGCGAGAATCGGTGTCTCGTTGCTGAGGTCGAAGAAGTGGGTGCCCATCTGCACGCCGAGCATGCCGATCGCGACGCCGACGATCGCGGTGATGATCGGCATGCCCCACGCGACCAGGGAGGCGAACGTCAGGATGAGGATCAGCGCACCGACCCCGATGCCGATCAGCTCAGAGGTGATCCCGAGCTCGAATTGCTGTGTGGCCGAACCCTTCATCTCGACGGTGAGGCCGGCGGCCCGCGCGTCGTCGGCGATGGCGTCCATCTGTTCGCGCATGGTCTCGGTGACGTCCGAGGATGCCTTGACGTCGAAGGAGGCGCCGAGCTGCGCAACGGTGCCCGCCGCGTTGATCGGCGAAGTGGCCTGCGCGTCGGCGGCGGCCTCGTCCGCACTCTTGCCGAAGGTTTCCCGCTGGAAGGTCGCCGAGAGTTCACGGAGCTGACCGGGGGATTGCTCGGTGCCGTACGAGACGAACGGGTTGGCGATCGAATCGGGGCTCTTCACGTTCTCGACGGTCTTGAGGCCGGCCACCATCGAGTCGATGGTGCTCTGGAACCGGGGCTCGCTCAGCGTCGAACCCTCCGGTGCGCGCACGACATAGGTGACACCGATGTCGGAACCGAACGTCGCTTCCCCGGGGAAGCGTTCGATCATCAGGTCCTGGGCGCGCTCCGACGGGATGCCCGGGATCGAGAACGACTCCGAGGTCGGTTTGGCCAGCAGGCTCGCGCCGATGCCCAGCCCGATCAGGACCAGAACCCAGATCGCGATGGTCTTGAGGCGGTTCTCGTACGCCCATCGCCCTAGTCGGTACAGGTGTGTTGCCACGTCAGTGCTCCTCGAGGGATGGGTCGGCGAGTTCGTTCAACGGTGGGATGGGTTGTGCGAGCCCGGACGCCAGCTGGTCGAAGGCGGACTCCAGCACGGTGGCCAGGTCGGCAGCGGTGCCCGGAGTGTCGTCGTGATGGGTCACCCAGAATTCGAGGGCGACGCGGATGGTGGTGATCGCGTTGTGCAGGACGAGGCGCGGATACAGGGTGTGTGCCGGCTGTCCGCGCTGCGCGCACAGTTCGGCGAGACGCGTTTCGACGGTGTCGCCCAGCTCCATGTCGCGGGACCTGGCCGTCAGCCCCGGATCCGTGTCGAGAAGGCGAAGGAGCGCGACGATCTCCGCGGGTTCACCGACGTCGGGCGAGGTGGCGGCCTCGATGAGAGCGGTCCGGACCGAGCAGAAGAAGCTCTCGTCCGTCGGCCGGGCCTCGATCCGTTCCACGATCGTGTCGAACAGCGACGACACGAAGTGCAGCAGCGCATCCTCTTTGCCGCTGAAGTAGTTGTGGAACGTGCGGACCGAGACGTTCGCCTCGGCCGCGACGGCGTCGATCGTCACGTGATCGATGCCGTCGCGGGTGGACAACCGCAGCACGGCGCGGGCGAGCGCCGAGCGGGTCGCTGCCTTCTTCGCCTCGCGGAGTCTGGGGGAGTTCACTTCACCCACGGTACGGAACTTGCAGAAGCCTGCAAACTTGCAGGACTACACAAGATTTAGGAGAGTCCTCACACCGTCTACCCGTCGATGGCGTGCGTCACACCATCAGCCCAGTGTCGACGCGCGGGCGACCAGCTCGGGCTGGAACACCAGGTTCGACGGGACGTGGCGTTCGGCGGGATCGTCGGCCGCGCTCATCAGCAGGTCGACGGCGGTGACTCCGATGCGGGAGGTCGGCTGACGGATCGACGACAACGGGACGACGGCCGAGCGGGCGAAATCGATGTCGTCGTAACCGATGAGCGCGATGTCGTCGGGAACGCGGACGTCGCCGCCGAGCATCGTCAACGCCTGCAGGACCCCGATCGCGAGGAGATCGTTGGCGCAGAACACCGCATCCGGTCGGTCGCGGGGGGCCCTGGTCAGCAGGGCCTTTCCCGCCTCACGTCCGGCGAGCACACTCAGGTTCGCCGTCTGCACGACGTCGAGCGTGGCGCCGTCGACGGCGTCGACCGCCTCCTGCGCGCCCCGCCGGCGGTCCGCGACCTGCCGCAGGCCGGGCGGTCCGCCCACGAAGACGATCCGGCGACGACCGGTCTCGCACAGATGCGACACCGCCAGCCGCCCGCCCGCGATGTCGTCGACCGCGACGGAATCGAAGGGCGAGCCGCCGGCGTCCCGGTCGACGAGGATCACCGGGGTGCCGCGACGGCGCAGCGAGTCGAACCGCCGCAGATCGTCGCCGATCGGCGAGACGAGCAGACCGAACACCCGCTGCTCGTCGAAGGTGTCGAGATAGGCCTGTTCGCGCGATTCGTCGTCGTCGGAGGTCCCGAGCAGCACCGTGAGGTCGTGGTCGCCTGCCCGTTGTTCGGCGGCGCGGGCGATGTCGGTGAAGAAGGGGTTGCCCACGTCGAGCACCACCATGCCGACGCAACGCGATCGGCCCGCACGGAGTTGGCGCGCGGCGTCGTTGCGCACGAAACCCAGCTGGTCGATCGCCGCCTGGACCCGCGCGACGGTCGCGGGCGAGACCTTTCCGGGCGAGTTGAGCACGTTCGAGACCGTGCCCACCGACACCGAGGCCGCCGCCGCGACGTCCCGCATGCTCACACCCATGTGTCCATCTCACCAGATGCGATGCCGGTACCCGCGTTTCGCGGACTCGGGAGGGTCGCCCATCTCGCGAGCTGATTGACTACGAACACCCGCGGTACCCCCTGTAGGAAAGGCGCTTCATGTCGACTCCGGCCAGCCCGTTCTCCGCGGACTACGAACCCGATCCGCGACGCTGGAAGGCGCTCGCGGTGTGCCTGGTGGTCGGTTTCATGACCCTTCTCGACGTCTCGATCGTCAACGTCGCGCTCCCGTCCATCGAATCCGGACTCGGCGCGGACTCGGCCGACCTGTCGTGGGTCGTGTCCGGCTACGCCCTCGCCTTCGGACTCGTCCTGGTCCCGGCCGGCCGGGTCGGGGACGCACGCGGCCGCAAGGTGACCTTCCTCATCGGGCTGTCCCTGTTCGTGCTGGCGTCGGCGGCATGTGGGTTCGCCCAGGGTCCGACGCAACTCGTCGTCTTCCGCCTGATCCAGGGCGTCGCGGGCGGCATTCTCGCGCCGCAGGTCTCCGGGCTCATCCAGCTGCTGTTCCGCGGGGCCGAGCGTGGCCGGGCCTTCGGCATGTTCGCCGCGACCATCGGTATCTCGACCGCGGTCGGGCCGCTGCTCGGTGGGGTCCTCATCCAGCTGGGCGGGTCCGCCGACGGGTGGCGCTGGATCTTTTTCGTGAACGTGCCGATCGGCATCGCGGCCTTCGTCGCCGCGATCCGGTTGATCCCGGCTCGGCCCGAGGAACTCAAACAACCGCTGCGGGGGAGTTTCGACCCGGTGGGCGTTGTGCTCCTGGGCACCGGGGTGTTCGCGCTGATGCTGCCGATGGTCCAGGAGCAGGAGTGGCCCGGCGGGCGGAAATGGCTGCTGCTCGTCGTCGCGGCGGTGCTGATCGGTGCGTTCGTCCTGTGGGAACGCCGGCAGGGCCGCGTCGGCCGCCAGCAACTCGTCGACCTCTCGTTGTTCTCCATGCGGTCGTACACGTTGGGGTGCATCATCGCGATGGTCTACTTCGCCGGGTTCACCACGGTGTTCTTCATCTACACGCTGTTCGTCCAGCAGGGCCTGGGCTACTCGGCACTGCAGGCCGGTCTGGCGGTGACCCCCTTCGCGCTCGGCTCGGCGGTGTCGGCCAGCGTCGGCGGTAACATCGTCAACCGGGTCGGGCGCTCGCTGGTGTTGCTCGGTCTGGGCCTGGTGGTCGTGGGGATGATCGCGACGATCGTCGCCGTCGCGCTCGTGTCTGGTCCCGGTGTCGGGTACGCCGCCGCGCTGCCGCTGCTGGTGGCGGGTATCGGTTCCGGTCTCGTGATCTCGCCCAACCTCACGCTCAGCCTCGACCAGGTGCCGGTGACCAAGGCGGGCATCGCCGGCGGCGTCCTGCAGACCGGTCAGCGCATCGGGGCCGCCGCGGGGATCGCGCTCGTCGGTGCGGTGTTCTTCGCCCAGGTGGCGAACACCGGAGGCGACTGGGCGCGGGCGTTCCAGATCGGGCTGGCGACCGCCGCGGTCCTGGTGCTGATCGCGCTGGTGGTGGGCCTCGTGGATCACTTCGCCCACCGCCGCGAGGACGCGGAGGTCGCGTAGGCGGCCGGTCTGATGCCCACGCGACCTCGGCAGTCGAGCCTCAGGAACGCGCCCGGGGCACCAGCCGCTCGAGCTGGGTCACGTGCGCGGGTGTCAGCTCGTCCAGCGAGGCGACACCGAGCAGCCGCATCGTACGTGCGATCTGCTCGCCGAGGATCTCGATCATCCGGTCCACCCCGGCCTCCCCGCCGGCCATCAGGCCGTACAGGTAGGCCCGGCCGACGAGCGTGAACCGCGCGCCGAGGGCGACCGACGCCACGATGTCGGCACCGCTCATGATGCCGGTGTCGAGCATGACATCGGTGTCCGCGCCGACCTCGCGGGCCACCTCGGGCAGGAGGTGGAACGGGATCGGTGCGCGGTCGAGTTGGCGCCCTCCGTGATTCGACAACACGATGCCGTCGGCGCCGAGGGCCGTGACGGCCTTGGCGTCGTCGACGGTCTGAATGCCCTTGACCACCAGCTTGCCCGGCCACTGCGACTTGATCCACGCCAGATCGTCGAAGGTGACGGTGGGGTCGAACATCGTGTCCAGCAGTTCGGCCACCGTTCCGGACCATCGATCGAGCGAGGCGAACGCCAGGGGCTCGGTGGTGAGGAAGTCGATCCACCACTGCGGGCGCGGGATGGCGTTGAGCACGGTCTTGGCGGTCAGCGCCGGCGGGATCGACATGCCGTTGCGCTTGTCGCGCAGACGAGCCCCGGCGACCGGCACGTCGACGGTCACCAGCAGGGTGTCGTATCCGGCCTTCGCCGCGCGGTCGACCAGGGCCATCGAGCGCTCCCGGTCCTTCCACATGTACAGCTGGAACCAGTTGCGGCCGTGCGGATTCGCATCCCGGACGTCCTCGATCGACGCCGTACCCATCGTCGACAGCGAGAAGGGGATCCCGGCCCGGCCGGCGGCGCGCGCACCAGCGTATTCGCCCTCGGTCTGCATCATCCGGGTGAACCCGGTGGGTGCGATGCCGAACGGCAGTTCCGAACGCCCGCCGAGGATCGTGCACGAGGTGTCGACCTTGGACACGTCACGCAGGATGGCCGGGTGGAACTCGATGTCGGCGAACGCCTGTCGCGCGCGTTCGATGGACAGCTCGGCCTCGGCCGATCCGTCGGTGTAGTCGAAGGCCGCCTTCGGGGTGCGGCGCTTGGCGATCGCGCGCAGGTCCTCGATGGTGAGGGCGGCGTCGAGACGGCGCTTCTTCGCGTCGAACTGGGGCTTCTTGAACTGCATCAGCGGCGCGAGGTCGCGCGGTTTGGGAACTCGACGCTTCATGGGAGAACTGCCTTGCATGGTCATGCCTTTCCTGTCCCCACCGCGGTCCGGGAGCGCGTGCCGCGGGAGTGTCGGGGTGCGTAGTGTTGCGGCGGGAACCTGTCGACGACGATAGACCTCATCGCCTCGAGGTCGCCATCGATCAGACCGTGGGCGCGGGCGGTGATCAGCACGTTGCCCAGCGCGGTCGCCTCCACCGGACCGGCCTGCACCGGCAGGCCCAGCCGATCGGCGGTGAGTTGGCACAGCAGCCGGTTCTGCGAGCCGCCGCCGACGAGATGGACGGTCTCCACCGTCGTGCCGGACAGTTCGGCCGCTCGCGCCACCCCGTCGGCGAAGGCCGCCGCGAGGCTCTCGACGATCGTGCGCACCATCTCGGCGCGCGTCATCGGCGGACGCATGCCGCGCTCGTCGTACCAGTCGCGAATGCGTCCGGGCATGTCTCCCGGCGGGAGGAACCGGGCGTCGTCGGTGTCGAAGATCTCGACCGTCGCCGGCGCCTCGGCGGCCTGCGCGAGCAGTTCACCGAGTTCGGCGCGATACCCTTCGCGCTGGTACTGGCGGACCGTCTCGCTGAGCAGCCACAGGCCCATCACGTTGTGCAGGTAGCGGATACGGCCGTCGGCGCCGACCTCGTTGGTGAAGTTGGCCTTCCACCCGTCGCGGGAGACGACCGGCTGCTCGAGTTCGACGCCGACCAGACCCCAGGTCCCGCACGAGATGTACGCCGACCGCGACGGGTCCATCGGGATGGCGGCGACCGCCGACGCGGTGTCGTGGGACGCGACCGCGGTGACGCGGGTCGACGTCGACAGTCCGAGGCGCTCGGCGACGTCGCCGAGCAACGGGCCCTGGTCGGTGCCGGTCTCCACGAGGTCGGGGAACAAGCCGACGGGCAATCCGAGACGCTCCATCATCGCGGTGTCCCACCGCCCGTTGATGCCGAGCAATCCGGTGGTCGAGGCGTTGGTGCGTTCGGTGCCGCGTCGGCCCGTGAGCCAGTATGTGATGAGGTCCGGGATCAGCAGGGCGGTGTCGGCCTGATCGAGCAACCCGTCGGCCTTCTCGGCGGCCAATTGGTACACGGTGGTGAACGGCAGGAACTGTAAGCCGTTGCGCACGTACAGGTCCGCGGGACCGAGTTCGGCGTGCACGGCGTCGACCCCGACCACGCTCCGGGTGTCCCGGTAGTGGTGCGGCAACCCGATCATGCGGCCCTCCCGCAGGAGCGCGTAGTCCACCGCCCAGGAGTCCACCCCGATCCCGACCAGATCGTCGGACTGCCTGCCCGCCTCGGCGAGGCCGGCCGACGCGGCGCGGAACAGCGCCGGGACATCCCAGTGCAGCGCGGACCTGCGCCCGTTCCAGATGTGGACCGGGTCATTGGTGAACCGGGCGACCTGTTCGAGCTCGAGTCGTCCGCGCGAGACGTCGGCCAGCATGACCCGGCCGCTGGTCGCGCCCAGGTCGAGCGCGGCGACCGGGGCGGACCGGGTGGATCGGCTCATCGCAGGAACGCGGCGGCGACGCCCGCGTCCACCGGCACGTGCAGGCCGGTGGTGTGCGAGAAGTCGGACGTGCAGAGTGCGAAGGCGGCGTTGGCGATGTTCTCCGGCAGCACCTCGCGCTTGAGCAGGGTGCGCTGCGCGTAGAACTTGCCGAGATCCTTCTCCTCGACGCCGTAGACGGCGGCGCGCTTGGCGCCCCAACCGCCGGCGAAGATCCCCGAACCACGCACCACGCCATCGGGATTGATGCCGTTGACCTTGACCCCGTGCTCGCCGAGCTCGGCGGCCAGGAGACGGACCTGATGGGCCTGGTCGGCCTTCGTCGCCGAATAGGCGATGTTGTTGGGGCCGGCGAAGACCGAGTTCTTCGACGAGATGTACAGGATGTCGCCGCCGAGCTTCTGATCGATGAGGGCGCGTGCGGCAGCCTTGCTCACCAGGAACGAACCACGGGCCATCACGTTGTGCTGGAGGTCCCAGTCGGCGGCGGTGGTGTCCAGCAACGACTTCGACAGCGACAGGCCGGCGTTGTTCACGACGAGGTCGATGCCGCCGAAGGCGAGCACCGTCGCGTCGATCGCGGACTGTACGGCCGCTTCGTCGGTGACGTCGGCGGCCACCCCGATGGCGACATCGGTCGAACCGATCTCCTCGGCGGCCGCCCGTGCCTTCTCGGCGTCGAGGTCGGCGATCACCACGCATGCACCTTCGGCGGCCAGACGCGTCGCGATGGCCTTGCCGATGCCGGATGCCGCCCCGGTGACCAGGGCGATGCGGGTCGCGAGCGGCTTGGGCTTCGGCATGCGGGCGAGCTTGGCCTCCTCGAGCAACCAGTACTCGATCCGGAACTTCTCCGACTCGTCGATCGGTGCGTAGGTCGAGATGGCCTCGGCGCCGCGCATCACCTTGATGGCGTTCAGGTAGAACTCGCCGGCGACACGTGCGGTCTGCTTGTCCTTGCCGAAGCTGAACATTCCGACGCCCGGGATCAGCACGATGGCCGGGTCGGCGCCGCGCATCGCGGGGCTGTCCGCGGTGGCGTGACGGTCGTAGTACGCGCGGTAGTCCTCGCGGTAGGCCTCGTGCAGTGCCGTGAGGCGCTCCTTGCACTCCTCGACGCTCGTGTCGGCCGGGAGGTCGAGGACCATCGGCTTGACCTTGGTGCGCAGGAAGTGGTCCGGGCAACTGGTGCCGAGTGCGGCCAGGCGCGGATGCTCCTCTGCCGCCAGGAATTCGAGGACCGGGTCGACGTCGGTGAAGTGACCGACCTGCGGCTTGTCCATCGAGGCGAGGCCGCGGATGAACGGGGCGAGCGCCGCGGCCTTGGCCCGGCGTTCCTCGGCGGGCAATGCGCCGTAGCCGTCGATCGGGCCGCCGAAGGGTTGCGGGCGACCGTTGGCGGCGATGTACTCCTCGGCGGTGCGGATGATCTCCAGCGAATGTGCCTGCGCCTCATCGGAGGTGTCGCCCCAGGCGGTGATCCCGTGGCCGCCGAGGATGCAACCGATGGCCTGCGGGTTGTCCTTCTTGATCGCCGAGATGTCCAGCCCGAGCTGGAAACCCGGACGACGCCACGGCACCCACACGACGCGGTCACCGAAGATCTTGTGCGTCAAGACCTCGCCGTCGGCCGCGGTCGCGATGGCGATACCGGAGTCCGGGTGCAGGTGGTCGACGTGCGCGGCGTCGACGAGGCCGTGCATCGCGGTGTCGATCGACGGTGCGGCACCGCCCTTTCCGTGCAGGCAGTAATCGAAGGCGGCGACCATCTCGTCCTCACGGTCGAGGCCGGGATAGACGTCGACGAGCGCACGCATGCGATCGAGCCGGAGCACGGCCAGGCCCTTCTCGGTGAGGGTGCCGAGATCACCGCCGGAGCCCTTCACCCAGAGCAGTTCGACGTCTTCACCGGTGACCGGGTCGGTGTCGGAGCCCTTGGCGGAGGTGTTGCCGCCGGCGTAGTTGGTGTTCTTCGGATCCGATCCGAGTCGGTTGGACCGCTCGATGAGGGCGGCGACTGCGGGATTGGTCATTAGGGGTGATCTCCTCGGGAGTTCAGGGAACTGGGGCTGGGGGAGGGCTCAGGCGCCCCAGGACGACTGGGTACCGCCGACACGCTCGGCGACGATGCGCTCGTGGTATCCGGAGTCGACGTATGCGGCCATCGGGTCTGCGGGCAGGCCGCGACGGACACGACGCTCGGCGAGCATCGGACGGACGTCGGTGTAGAACGCGTCCATCACGATCGCGTTCGCGCCCAACACGTCTCCGGCGGCCTGTGCCTCGGTCAGCGCATCGGTGTCGACGAGTAGTGCGCGGGCCGTCATCTCCTCGACGTTCAGCACCGAACGGAGCTGGCCGGGGATCTTCTCCTCGACGTTGTGGCATTGATCGAGCATGAGAGCGACCGGCGACCCGGCGTCGAGCCCGCCGCCGCGGATCACCTCGAACAGGATCCGGAAGAGCTGGAACGGATCCGCGGCACCGACGATGAGGTCGTCATCGGCGTAGAAGCGCGAGTTGAAGTCGAAGGAACCCAGCTTTCCGAGGCGAAGCAGCTGCGCGACGATGAACTCGATGTTGGTTCCCGGCGCGTGATGGCCGGTGTCGAGGCAGACCATCGCCCGCTCGCCGAGCGCGGTCACATGGGCGTAGGAGGTGCCCCAGTCGGGGACGTCGGTGACATACGTCGCGGGCTCGAAGAACTTGTACTCCAACACGAGTCGCTGGTCGTCGCCGATGTGCTGGTAGATGGTCGCGAGCGACTCGGCGAGCCGGTCCTGGCGTCCGCGGATGTCGCCCTGTCCGGGGTAGTTGGTGCCGTCGGCCAGCCAGATCTTCAGATCGCGCGAACCGGTCGCGTTCATCACCTCGATGCAGGCGAGGTGATGGTCGATGGCCATCTGCCGCACCGTCTTGTCGGTGTGGGTCAGGCTGCCGAACTTGTAGGCGTCGTCCTGGAAGGTGTTGGAGTTGACGGTGCCCAGGCCGACGCCGAGATCCTTAGCGTAAGCCGCCAGGGCGGTGTAGTCGTCGACGGTGTCCCACGGGATGTGCAGGGCGACGGTGGGTGCCAGCCCGGTCAGCTCGTTGACCTTCGCGGCGTCGGCGATCTTCTCGTGGATGGTGCGGGGGGTGCCCGGGGTGCCGAACACCTTGAACCGGGTGCCGGAGTTGCCGAACGCCCAGGAGGGGAGCTCGATCTCGAGGTTGTCGAGGATCGTCTCGTCAAAGGTGGCCATGAGATTTCTTTCGGTTGGGATTCCCCGCCGCCGGCGTCGGGGTCAGCCGGCGGCGGGGAGGTCTGAGTGGAACAGTCGAACTGGTGGAACGTTTCAATCGTGCACGGCGCGATCAGGCCCGTGGTGTCAGGCCGGGGCTTTGTGTCCCGACTCCGCGGCCGGGTTGGTGCCCGGGGTCGGGTGCGCGGCGGATGCCGGTGTCTCGATGAGCTCGGGTGACAGCGGAGCGCCGTAGCGCTCGACCTCGATCTGCTGCAGCGTCTTGCCCTGGGTGTCCGGAGCCGCGATGGCGCCGATGATCAGCGCGACGGTGAGCAGTGCGACCAGCAGGATGCCGACCGTGGTGAGTCCGGTGGCCGCGAGCATGGTGGGGAAGAAGTAGCTCAACAGACCGGTTGCGGTGCGGACGGCGAAGAACATGACGCCCTGGGCGCTGGCCCGATAGGGCGTCGCGAACATCTCGCTGGCCCAGAGGCTGTAGAACGCCTGCGCGCCGATGCCCGAGGAGATGCCCCACAGGACCGCGAAGACGAGCATCGTGGCGACACCGCTGTCGGTGAAGGCGACCAGCACGATCCAGGCGACGATGCCCAATGCGGCGCCGAAGACGTACAGGGCGCGCTGGGAGACCCGGTCGGCATATCGCATGAAGCCGAAGTAGGTCGCGAGGACGGTGCATCCCCAGACCAGCACCTGCAGCAGGTTCTGCTGGACCGCGCTCTCGACGCCCGCGGTCTCGTAGACACGCGGCATGAAGATGCCGGCCTGTCCGGCCACGGTGTTCCAGAAGAGGTAGATGCCACCGAGCAGGAGTAGTGCGGTGATGTTGACCTTCTTGGAGAACAGGCCCTTGATTCCGCGGGCGCCGACGGAAGCGGTGAGCTCACGGGTCTCGTTGACCGCCTCGTCTGACCAGATCTTGGACTCCGCGAGCCCTTGGCGAATCCACCAGACGACCGCGGCGACGACGAAGAGGTGCAGGAAGATGATCCGCGAACCCAGCAGGCCCATCGGGGCGAGCGCGGCCGCCAGTGCGAAGCCGATCAGGGGTCCGACCGACCAGGCGAGCTGGGCGGTGCCGACGTGTTTGGCGCGTTCGACCGATGGCGCCTCTTCGGCGATGTAGGTCCAGGACGCGGGTACGCCCGCGCCGACCGCGAGGCCGGTGATGATGAACGCCGCCAGCAGCATGGTGAAGTTGAGCGCGAAGGCGGCGAGCAACACGCCGGCCATGTAGACCAGCAGGTCGTAGGTGTAGATCGCCTTGCGGCCGTAGCGGTCGCACAGCGGTCCGCCGATGGCGGCACCGACCGCCGCGCCGAACGCGTTGGCGCTCAGTGCGGCCAACAGGCCGACGGCGAAGTTGCTGATGCCGAACTCGTCCTGCCAGAAGGTCAGGCTGGTGGCGATCGCGATGATCGAGCCGGCTTCGATGTAGTTCGACATGGCAACCGAGATGGTCGCCCGCCAGCCGGTGGTGGAGCGCGCTCCTACTTTCATGGGATTCCTAGCGTCGGAGATCAGTAGAGAGGGTCGGGATCGGAGGGGTCAAGCCGGGTTCGCTGATGTCGGTGTGCCCGTCAGTACGCGTCGTGTGTTCGATGTCGGTCAGTCGAGGTGGAAGTACTCGAGGAGTTCGGTGCGGATGGTGTCGGGATTGGCGCCGTCGGCGTCTCCGCCGGTAGCCGGGAGGAAGTACTCGGACATGCGCGCCTGCCACCGGGCGTTGACGTCCGTTGCTTCCATGGCGGCGGCGGTCGTCGCGAAGTCGTCGGTCTCGAGGTAACCCACGACCATGCCGTCGTCCTTGCGGAGGAACAACGAGTAGTTGCGCCATCCGGTCTCGCGCAGGGCGTCGAGCATCTCCGGCCACACGTCCGTGTGGGCGTCGAGGTAGTCCTCGACGCGCTCCGGGCGGAGCTGGAGCACGAAGCAGACGCGCTGGGGGTCGGACATGGCTGCTCCTGACAAACGACGTGATGGGAAACGCAGACCGTCGAGAGAGGATCAACCCGGCGAATTAAAACGTTTCAATTTGTGATGGCAGCAACACTAAGAGCGGCCTGTGAGGATGTCAAGACCCGGTTCGCACAAAGCGCACCCCGCCGGAACGGGATCGGTCATGCTCTGTTCGTGCTGGGATTCGGGAAGACGCGCGGAGCAGATGTCGGGGGCAGGATCGCGATCGTGACCGGGGGCGGGTCCGGTATCGGGGCCGCGCTCACGCGCGCGCTGGTGACCCGGGGAGCCCACGTCACCTGCGCGGACATCGACCTACCCGCGGCGCAGCGGGTGGCGGACTCATTGTCCGGTGGGCCGGGCACCGCACGGGCGGTGCAACTGGATGTGACGGATGCCGCCGCTGTGCGGCGGGTGGTCGACGAGGTCGTCGCCGAGTGGGGGCGCCTGGATCTGATGTTCAACAACGCCGGGATCACCTGGGGTGGTCCGACCGAGATGCTGACGCCGGAACAATGGGACGCGATCATCGACGTCAACATCCGGGGCGTCGTGCACGGGGTCGCGGCCGCGTACCCGGTGATGATCGAGCAGCGTTACGGACACATCGTCAACACGGCGTCGATGGCCGGGCTCGTCGCCGCCGGACTGATCACGAGCTACGTGATGACCAAACATGCGGTCGTGGGGCTGTCGCTCGCACTACGTACCGAGGCCGCGGGCCGCGGGGTGAACGTGCTGGCGGTGTGTCCCTCGGCAGTGGAGACCCCGATCCTGGACAAGGGTTCGGTCGGCGGATTCGTCGGCCGCTCTTATTATTTGGCGAGTCAGGGTTCGTCGACCGCGTACGACGCCGACCGCCTTGCCCGGGACACGCTCGCCGCCATCGAGCGGAATCAACCACTGCTGGTCGTCCCGCGTCGATCCCGGATCACCTGGCGCGTCCAGCGATTGGCGCCCGGCCTCACGAATCGGCTTGCCGCGCAATTCATCGATCGGCAACGCGCGGAGGTGCGGCCGGAGGGTTAACCGCCGGCGGTGCTGCTCAGGATGGCGATGATGACACCGGCCACGGTCAGTACACCGACGACCCAGGCCATCGTGATCGCGACCCGTCTGCGTCCGAACCGGGCCGCGTTGATCGCGATCCCGAGGCACGCCAGGACCGCGATCGAGTACACCGAGATACCGAGGGTGAGCAGGGCGACGGAGGAGTCGGCGAGCAGGACAACCCGAGTGGACATGACACCGAGTACATCATCAGCGGGCTCGGGGGATGCACGCGGATCGACTCGGAGGGGTGCACGGGCGCCGACGTCGTGACGTATGTCGTCGCGTTGGGTCACGGGGCCGCGGCACGCCGCGGCCGGTAGGCGACCACGAGCACGAGCAGGGCGACCATCGCGAACGACGAACCGACCAGAATCGTTGTGCCGGTAGCAGTTCCGGACGGATCGCTACGTTGGAGTGGGCCGAACACGGTCATCAGCGTGGCGAGTCCGAGCGCGCCACCGACCTGCAACAACGCCTGCATCAGGCCCGAGGCGGCGCCGGCGTCGGCTGCGGGCGAGTTGTCCACGATCAGGACGTTCGCCGGCACCACGGACAGGCCGATTCCCGCACCCATGATCATCGAGGGCGCCAGAATCGCTGCGGCGAAGGTGGAGTCGGGCCCGACGAACGACAACCACACGAGCCCGGCGGTCGCCAGGGACAATCCCGCCATCAACACCGCAGCCGCACCGAAGCGCGCGACGAGACGGGCGGTGATCCCGGTGACCGTCAATCCGATGTTGAGAACCATGAACGGCAGGAACGCGAACCCGGACGCGACGACGCTGTAACCCATCACGTCCTGGAGGTGCAGGGTCATGAAGGTGAACATGCCCATCATCGCGCCGGGCAAGAGCAACATCACCACGAAGGGCGCGGTCCTGCGCGCGGAGTTCACCAATCGGGGCGGCAGCAGGGGATGGCTCGTACGACGCTGTCTGATCGCGAACGCCGTGAGCGTCGATGCGCCGACGGCGAGAGAAGCGATGGTCACCGGGTCGGCCCAGGAGACCTCGGAGGCGCGGATGAAGCCGAAGACGACCGCCGCGACACCCGCCGCGGACAGCAGGGTGTCCCAGAGACCCAGGTGACCGGGCTGCCGGGGTGTCTCATCGACGGTGAACGGTGCGGCGATGAGGATCGCCACCCCGATCGGGACGTTGACCAGCATCACCCAGTGCCACGACAGCTGTTCGGTGAGTACGCCGCCCAGCAGCAGGCCGAGCGCTCCGCCCGAGGCGGCACCCAGGGAGAACCAGCTGATGGCCCGGGCGCGATCGGGACCGGGCGGAAAGTTGGCGACGATCAGTCCCAGGGCCGTCGGCGCGGCGAGCGCGGCTCCCACGCCCTGCAGGACGCGAGCGATGAGAAGCATCCACGCGCTGGTGGCGAGTCCGCCGAGGAGCGAGGCCGCGGTGAACAGGGCGATGCCGTAGAGCAGCGCGCGACGCCGTCCGATCAGGTCGCCCAAGCGGCCGCCGAGCAGCAGCAGGCCACCCACCGCCAGCACGTAGGCGTTCATCACCCACGACTGAGACACCTCGCTGAAACCCAGGTCGTCACGGATGCGGGGGAGCGCGACGGTGACGATCGTGCCGTCGAGGATCACCATCAGCTGGCTCGCCACCACGACGACCAGTCCGATCCAGGTGCGGCGGTCGATCGTCGACCCTGCGGTGTCGGAACCTGTCGCGGGAGCGACGCGATCGGTGGTCTGGGACATCAGGGCCTCCCGGGCGGGTAAGGTCGAACAGGAGAGTGTCTCCAATTGGAGACTGTCTCCGTTTATTGAACCGGAGGTGCTCTCCGGTTACAAGTGTTTTCTCCGGGAGGTGTCATGACCAGCGCATCTGCGCCGGCGAAACCGATGCGAGCCGACGCTCGACGCAACTACGACAAGGTCGTCGCCACGGCGGCCGAGGCATTTCGTGAGTCGGGAATCGACACGTCGCTCGATGACATCGCCAAACGTGCCGGCGTCGGCGCCGGCACGCTGTACCGCCACTTCCCGTCTCGCGAGGCGCTCGTCGCGGCCGCGATGAGACAGGACACCGCCGCCCTCGTGGAGTCTGCGCGCGCAGATGACGAGCAGCGGGACCCCGGCGAGCGTCTCGTCGAGTGGGTCCGGGCGCTCGCGCGCCACGTCGGGGCGTATCAGGGCCTGCCCGAGATCATCATCGCGGCGGCGGGCGACCCCGAGAGCCCGCTCTACACCAGTTGCGCCGACCTCCGCGTGGCCGGCGCGGACATCCTCGGCGCCGCCCAGCGGTCCGGTGGAATCCGCGCCGATCTCACCGTCGACGAACTCTTCACTCTCGCGAACATGATCGCTTTGGGCCGTAATTGCGTTGAGTCGCAGCGTCTTCTGGATCTCGTGGTCGAGGGGATCAGCGGACCGCGGGGTTAGCTCCGGCGAAGGGGGCACGACACGTCGTCGTGAAATCCGGCCACGGGCAGCGTGCCGCCCGTCGAGTGAATTCTCGGTGAACGAGTTTCGCGGGCGCCGGCTTTCGCGCACCATGGTCCCGAACAGTCGAGTCGTTCTCGGCGCACGGGAGGCAACGTGGTCGACGGCAGGGCGTCGGGGGATCGGTGGCGGACGAGTGTCCCGCATCCGTTCATCTACGAGATCAACGTGTGGCCGTGGCTGCACGACCTGAGCGCGCAGGCCGGTCGTCCGGTCGGTCTGGGTTCGGTTCCCGACGAACAGTGGGATGTGATCGCTGCGCTCGGATTCGACGCGGTGTGGCTGATGGGTGTCTGGGAGCGCAGTCCCGCGGGTATCGCGATCGCGCTCGGCAACGACGAGCTGATGAGCGAGTTCCAGACCGCATTGCCGGATGTCGAGGCGGCAGATGTCGTCGGATCGCCCTACTGCATACGTGACTATCGCGTCGATCCCGCACTCGGTGGGCCTGAGGAGCTGGCGGCCGCGAGATCGGCGCTCGCGCAGCGGGGGATGCGGCTCATCCTGGACTTCGTTCCCAATCACGTCGCCCCCGACCACCACTGGGTACACAGTCATCCCGAGGCCTTCGTCCCCGGGTCGAGGGCGGATCTGCACGCACACCCCGAGGCATTCGTCGATGTCGGCGGGCAGAGCCTGGCGAATGGCCGGGACCCGTACTTTCCGGCATGGCCTGATGTGGTGCAGCTCAACGCCTTCTCGCCGGTGCTGCGGGACCTCGTGATCGACACGCTGCGAGACATCGCCGGGCAATGCGACGGGGTGCGGTGCGACATGGCGATGCTGGTGATGAACGACATCTTCGTCCGGACCTGGGGGTCTCGAGTCGGCGAAGTGCCAGGTGAGGATTACTGGACGACGATTCTACCCGCGGTACGCCGCACCCATCCGGACTTCACCGTCATCGCCGAGGCGTACTGGGGACTCGAAAACGCGCTGGCCCAGCAGGGTTTCGACTTCTGTTATGACAAGGTGCTCTACGACCGCCTCGTCGAGGGCGACGCCGCGGCCGTGCGCGACCACCTGCGCGCCGACCCCACGGAGCAGTGCTCGCTCGTGCGTTTCGTCGAGAATCACGACGAGCCGCGCGCCGCCGCGGTCTTCGAGCGCGATCGCGAGAAGGCGGTGGTGGTCACAGCTCTCACCCAGGCCGGGGCGCGCCTGGTGCACGAGGGACAGCCGGCGGGACGCACGACGCGCCTGCCGGTCTTCCTCGGCCGGCGCCCGGCCGAGCCCACCGACACCGACCTCGTCGAGTTCCACTGCTCATTGCTGAAAGCGCTGCGCGACGACACTTTTCGCGTCGGCACCCAGGAACTCTGCGAGACAACCGGCTGGGAGGGAAACACCACCCACGAACAACTGGTGGCGTGGTGCTGGGATGGCCCGCAACGATGGCTGGTCGTCGTGAACCTCGGCGTCGGCCGCGCCGCCGGGCACGTGCGGGTGAACTGGCCCGACGTCGCCGGGCGGGCGTTCCGGCTCGTCGATCCCGTCAACGAGATCCACTACGACCGAGCCGGGGACGACCTCGTCGGCGGTCTGTACGTCGAACTCGGTCCGTGGCAATGGCATCTGTTCCGCATCGAACCCCTCGGGGTCGAACCCGGTGAGGAGATCTGATGAGCGAGACCGGTCAGCGCCACACGGCTGAGCATCGCCGCCTCGACCACCCGGACAGCGCTGCGCCGGAACACAATCCCTGGTACGAGTGGGGACCGTACCTCGCCGAGCGGGCGTGGGGGACGGTCCGCGAAGACTACAGCGCGGACGGGAACGCCTGGGACTACTTCCCGCACGACCACGCTCGCTCGCGCGCCTACCGCTGGAACGAGGACGGCATGGCCGGGGTGTCCGACCTCGGGCACGACCTCTGCCTTGCGCTCGCCCTGTGGAACGGCAACGACCCCATCGTCAAGGAACGCATGTTCGGACTGTCCGGACCGGAGGGGAACCACGGCGAGGACGCGAAGGACTACTGGTGGTACGTCGACGGTGTGCCGAGTTCGGCACTGCTGCAGTGGCGTTACCACTACCCGCAAGGCGCCTTCCCGTATGCGCAGCTGACGGAGGAGAACGCGCGCCGCGGACGTGCGGACTTCGAATACGAGCTCCTCGACACGGGCGTGTTCGACGACGATCGGTACTGGGTCGTCGACGTGACCTATGCGAAAGCCACGCCGACCGACCTCTATGCGCGCATCTCGGTGACCAATCGCGGACCCGAACCGGCGACGATCGACGTACTGCCGACGTTGTGGTTCCGCAACACCTGGAGTTGGTCCGTCGACGCCGCCGTGCCGGAGCTGCGACTGGTCGACGGCGCGATCTCCGCCGTCCACCCCCGACTCGGTGAGTACCGGCTGGAGGCCGCGACCTGCGCCGGGATGGCACCGGAGGCGCTGTTCTGTGAGAACGAAACCAACACGGCGCGACTGTTCGACGCCGACCCGGTGACCGACTACCCCAAGGACGGGATCAACGACCACGTCGTCTCGGGTGCCGCCACGGTGAATCCCGAACGGCGAGGGACCAAGTCGGCGTGGCGCTACCGATTGACCGTGCCGGCGGGTGGCTCCGCCGAGGTTCGCCTACGGCTGTACCAGGCGCGGTCGACGGGTGAGGGTCGCGACAGGGCCGACAGCTGGCAGGCGTCGTTCGATGAACTCTTCGCGCGACGGCACGCGGAGGTCGAGGAGTTCTATCGCGCTCTCGCCCCCGCCGACATCGACGCCGAACGCATGCGCGTGCTCCGTCAGGCAAGTGCCGGTCTGATCTGGAGCAAGCAGATCTACCCGTATCACGTGAACCGTTGGCTCGACGGTGACCCCGGGCAACCGGCGCCGCCCGCGGCACGCCGGTCCGGACGCAACGTCGCCTGGCGTCACCTGGACTCGTTCGACGTGTTGGCGATGCCCGACACCTGGGAGTATCCGTGGTTTGCGGCCTGGGACCTCGCGTTCCATGCGATCCCCTGGGCGCACCTGGATCCCGGATTCGCCAAATATCAACTGCGCGTGCTGCTTCGCGAGTGGTTCTTGCACCCCAACGGGGCGATGCCGGCGTACGAGTGGAGTTTCGACGACGTCAACCCACCCGTTCACGCCCTCGCAGCACTACGGGTGTTCGTCATCGACGGCGCGACGGATGTGGCCTTCCTCGAAGGCGTGTTCCAGAAGCTTCTCGTCAACTTCACGTGGTGGCTCAACCGTCAGGACAGATACGGCAACAACATCTTCGGCGGCGGCTTCCTCGGACTCGACAACATCAGCCCCATCGACCGCTCGCATCTGCCGCCTGGCTACCGGCTCGAGCAGGCCGACGGCACGGGCTGGATGGCCTTCTACTCCGCGGCGATGCTCGGGATGGCGGTCATGCTCGCCGACCACGATCCCCTGTACGAGGACATGGTGGCGAAGTTCGCCGAGCACTTCGCCCGGATAGTCGCCGCCCTCGATGATTCCGGACTCTACGACGCCGAGGACGGCTTCTTCTACGACCGGCTGACCGGCGACGCCGGCAACACCACGATGATCCGGGTGGAGACGCTCATCGGGGTGATCCCGGCGATGGTCGCGGTATCCTTTCCCGAACGAAACACCGAACGGGCCAACCGCTTCCGCAAGCGGTTCGGCGAACGGCTGCGGGAGATCCTGCGCCGTTCCGACGCATCCTGGCGAGTACGCACCGAATCCGCGACGGGGAAGCGCTCGTTGCTGTTGTCGGTGCTCGACGAGCAGCAACTCCGCCGGGTGCTGGCGACGATGTTCGACGAGGGGTCGATGCTGTCGCCGCACGGGTTGCGCTCGCTGTCCAAGGCTTTCACGAGTCCCTACGTCGTGGACGGCATCCCGGGCGCCACGATCGAGTACGCGCCGGCCGAATCGCGCACTGCGATGTACGGCGGCAACTCCAACTGGCGAGGACCGGTGTGGTTGCCGATCAACTACCTCGCCATCAGGTCGCTGCTGCACTATGCACAGTTCTACGGAGACGATTTCACCGTCGGGTACCCGACCGGTTCGGGCCGGACACGCACGCTGCGGGAGATCGCCGACGACCTCGCCGACCGGATCATCGCGATCTGGTTGCCGGATGGGCAGGGGCGTCGACCGGTCAACGGAGGCACCGAAAAGTTCCACACCGACCCGGCGTGGCGCGACAACCTGACGTTCAACGAGTACTTCCACGGCGACAACGGGGCCGGTCTCGGGGCCACCCACCAGACCGGGTGGACCGCTCTCGTGGTCGACCTCCTGCTCGACCGTCCGAGCGGCAGTCGGCTGGTGACCGGGGGCTGACCGGGCGGAGCCAGCCGTCCCGGCCTCGGGCGGGGAGTGATAGCACTGTGGAGTTGTCAAAGGACGGCTGCGGTCCCGGGCAGGGCCCGGGTGCGGAAGGTGCTGCGCGAAGGTGTGCTCAGGCGGCGTCGTCGAGTCGCATGGTGCGTCGGTTGTAGGCGGGTAGTGGTCGGCGCTGGGGGTCGACGGTGGCGGGTGGGACGAGCCAGGGGTGGCGGTCGTAACCGATGACGATGTCCCAGCCGTGGTGGTGGACTTGCGTGTGGCAGCGTTGGCAGAGCAGGCAGCCGTTGTCGAGGTCGGTGGCGCCGCCGTCTGCCCAATGGGTGACGTGGTGGACCTGGGTACGTGACGGTGGCGCACCGCACTTGATGCAGCAGGCGTCGCGGACGATCATTGCTTTGCGCAGGTGCGCTGGGAACAGTCGGTGGGTGTGGCCCATCTGCAGCGGCACGCCCTCACTGTCGAGGACGATCTCCGTCAGCGATCCATCGCACGACACCTGTTTCGCCGTCGCGTGGCTGACCGATCCGGTCCATGGCAGCGTGGCCGGATCTCCGGTGGCGGGGATGGTCAGCATCAGTTGCGTGCGTGGGCTTCCGACGGTATCGATGGTCGCGCCGATCGCTGCCTGGTCGAGGATCAACTCGAACGCATCAGCGCGACGCTGCTCAGCGGTGCGGCGGTCGGCGGCTCCGTCGGGTTCGGGTCGTGGACAGGATCGTTCGTCGATCATGGCCAGGAACTTCTCACCGACCAACTGGGTGAGGTCGGCGCGGACTTCGAGGCGTCCGTCGTCGGTGGTGTGGGCGTTGACCGTGTTCAGCGATGGGTCGTCGGCGGCGGGGAGGCCGTCCTCGGTGTCATCGACCAATGTGTTGCCGATGGCTCGGGCATGCTTGCGCACGTCTGTCGGCGTTGCGCCCGAGAGCGCTTGGGCGATGAGTTCGATCTCATATCTGGAGCGCTCGTCGTCCAAAAGAGCTTCCCGACAACGTTTTCTGATCTCGTTCATGCCGCGGACGATGGCATCGACAGTCTCGCTGGACAGTCGCCCATCGGCGGCATGACGCGCCACGGCCGGCAACGTAGGCAGGGCATCGACACTTCGCATGGTGCGAAGAGCAGCGGCAGGTGCATGTCCTGACTCCATCAGCAGTTTCTTGGTGGTGCTACCGGCCTTCTGTGCGACCCCGAGGTTGTCGAGTTGTGCTGCGTGCGCGACGATCTGGTGGTCGACAGTGTTTCGGATCAGGCGCAGTGTGTCGAGGGCGTCGAATGTTGCTCTGCCCGTGTGATCGTCGGCGGGTGGTGTGGTCGCGATGAGTTGGTCGAGGAGCGTGGTGAGCTCTGGCATGACTCCAAGGTACAGGAACATGCGTTCGATTTCGAGGAGTTTCCACAGGCCCGGAGAACGCGAAACAGACCACTGTGCAGCATATTTCGTCGACTGTGTGTTGATCGTTGACAGTGGTGAACTCCTGTCACAGCTGTCTCGCAATTCGGTGCGAAAGTGCTGATCCTGTTGCTGATCAATGTTTGGCTTGAGCGATCGAGTCGTTGCGCTGACGCGTTAGTCGGGGTGGGACGCCACTGAACGAGCCGGGGTTTTACCTTCTCTCTCTCGTTTCCCGGCGGCTCTTGCTTCGTTGTCGCCTGCGTGCAGTTCCTTACTTCTATGGTGTACAGGCGCTGGCGGCAAACCCATTGGCCCCGGCACCTCGAAAGCACTCCTGGGCACGCTGCGCCGAGTGCTGAAGTATGCGATGCAGCACGGCGCCATCGTCAGCAACTCGTGCGACTGCGTGGACCACGGCGGGGGCCGCGCCACCGGCGACCATGAGAAGTTCCAGCACCACCCGCTGACAGCAGAACAGCTCGGCCAGGTGTCGGCTGCAGTCGCAGGGAACGCGGACGGCCTCGCGGTGTACCCGGAGTTGGCGCTGATAGTGGACTCCCTGGCGTACCGCGGCCTGCGCGTCAACGAGAGCAGCTGCCTGGAGATCGGCGACCTGGAGTTCACTACGCGGCCCGACCAGTCCACGCGCTGCACCGTGAGCGTTTGCCGGACGAAGGACCGCAAAGGTGGGCAGTGGGTGACGACCACGCCCAAGAGTCGTAAGTCTCGCCGGTCGGTGCCGCTACCGCCTTGGCTCTCCGAGAAGATGCGCGCGCGTACGTGACCGACCATCTCCGAGCCGACGCGCCCGCCGCACCGCTGTGGCCCAGCCGCAAGAACGGCGGCGGTCATCGGGTGGCGGGGGAACGTTACGCGGTGCCGCTCGATTGGTCGCAGCCGGTGTTCATGGGCACTTTCTACGCGTCCATCCTGAAGCCCGCGCTAGAGGCGGCAGGGTTACCAGCGAGCCGCCCCGCTACCAGCACCGCCCCGGCACAGCAGGGCGTTCGCCTGTACGACCTGCGCCACACGTTCGCGGTGACGCAGCTGATGGCGGGGGTCCATTTCATGCAGGTCAGCCGATGGATGGGCCACAGCACCTTCACTCTCACGCTGGACACCTACGGCGACTGAATTCCCGAAGAGGACGGCGGTGAGCTCAACGACTTGCCAGAACCTGGCATCGCGTCGCTGCCGCCGAAGTCCAACGTTCTGCTCTTGGTCGGGAGATAAGCCGCCGTCAGGCGCCTGCATCCTCGTGCTCGAAGCTGATGTCTGGGGCGTTCTGGACCAACCGGAGTACCGAGCCCGTTGTCTCATCCGTCAGCGTCGCTTCGAGTTGGGACGAACTAATGTTCATCCGCCCCTCACTAATTTGCTCTAAGGCAGCGCGCATAAGCCGCTCCCTGCACTCCGTCTGGCTTCTAATCGACTCTGCCTCAGCCTCTATCTTGCTTGCATCTGCTCGGGTCTTCCTTGCAAGTGCACGGTTCTGCTCGCGGGTAGTTCCCCAGTCGCGGATGAGTGGGAGTAGCCATCTGATAGATGCTCCGATCCCGCCTGCGGCTGTCAGGATAGTCCCTACGGAAATTAGTATTTCCACGGGATTTGAGTAACGTAGCGTTTCAACGCGAGGGGTTGTGTCTTCTTGTAGCCGGTTGAGTAGAAACTGGCTTTCGGCAATGTTCGGTGGAAGATCGTTCTGGGAGTACTGTCGGAGTTGCTCTTGGCTGGTAACGAGGTTCTCGTAGAAGTATCGAAAAGGAAGGTATCGCAAATTTGGTGGTGGCGTCTCTTCGAGGGCTTCACGCCAGGATTCCGTTGCGATGTACGCTCTGTTGCGGATAATCTGCTCGTTGATAGCGGATTGTGCTTCATTTCTGACGCTGGCGATGTCCAGGGCGGTCCCAAATATGCACACTTGTTGAATATCGCTAAGTAACTCGACGATTTGATCTAGTGGTGCCCTAGGTCCTAGATCTACAGTGATGCGGAAGTGTTCAGTCATGGATGGATTCTTGCATGCGGGTTGGGCGACGACTGCTATGCCACGCCGCACTCAATGTTGTGCGGTGTTATACCTCGACTGACCGCACGCGGTGCTGGCTCGGGTTTACGTGTTTGATCATGCGGGAAATGCAAGTTACCTTCATGTGGCGTAGATTGTTCGCCATTTATCAATGGAGTTTGCAGACGTTCGGCATAATGATTCTTCCTGGTGCTGTCTGGGTCGGTCGACTGGGCCTCGTATAGGCAGACTGCGCACTCCGCAAAGACGAGTGCGGTGGCGATTGCATCGGCCATCATCGCGAACATATGTGTCGGTTGCGAAATTAGATCTATCGCCCAACTGTGTCCATGTGTAAAAGCCGAGCATTCCCGATATTCTTGCTTTGCCATAGTCGGGAAGTGTGGGATTGCCGCGAATTCTTCAGAGTGCTCGGGTGGATTGTTGCTAATCCAGTTCGCAGCCTTCCTGACAAGTTCGGAATACTTTCGGCCGTTCTGCTGAGGGATGGAATTGAGTGCATGTAGTTCTTCGGTGTGGAATTTCAGGCGATGTTTCGATTGTTCCAGAATTATGTCGGGTACGACGTGTAGTTTCTTTTCGTGTGCCTCAATAACGTCCTTGTGATATTCGATAGCGTGCTCGATACCAATCTTCGCTAGACCTGCAGCCCTTGCACGTCGGGTCTCACGTTCCGGTGGACCCAAGACCCAGATTGCCTGAGCTGAGCATTCGATCACTGTTCGGCATAGTGACAAGAAAGTAGGGGTGTGGTGGTTAAATGGCGCCTCGGAGGCGGCTGTAGAAATTAGAATGTCGATAGCAACTAGGGCGTCGACGGCGTTCATGATGGGGTACATGACCGTGCCTGTCAGTCCCTCGGGAATCTTCTCTTCGTAGCCGTCTTCGTCATCTATAGCCATCGATGTGCCCGGGTCAGCCCGGTGGGGGTTTAGTCCCCATTCTTCAAGCGTCCGTCCGGCAGTGGCGCGCGCGGCTACTCGTCCGAGTGCGGGTGCGAGGAGGGTGGTGAGGGTGTACAGCGGATTGGGCTGCGTCATTGGCCGATTTTGACAGCAGCGCTGGCTGCCATGGCGCAACGCGCCGCGTGTGGGTAGCACGGGGGTTGCATTTTGGTTCGAACGAACGACGAGTTTTGCGTGTGAGAGCTTGTTGACCAGCACGGTCGATGTGCCCCCAGTCGGACTCGAACCGACACTGTGCCGATTTTAAGTCCGGTCAACTGCGTTCATTGTCATTCGCTGACATACGCGAAACTGCCTGTGATCAGGCCGATTCCTTCGCCTTCGTTCGTTGGGATTCGCCCTGATTCGTCAGCACTTGTGACAACGTCGTGACAACGAGGCCCTGGTGTCACCCATCGACGCGTAGCGCTTGTTTGATCGCTCGGTGCGGAACGTCTGACCGCACCCTCCGCAGCACACCTCGAGTAAGGGAATCGGAGACTCCCTTCGGAAGCGGACCGGCACTGAGTGCCGACCCCTGGCACGACAAAGCCCACATCCGGCAGGTTCGCGATTTCCTGGGATGTGGGCGCGTCAGATTCAGCAGAGCAACACGACGTTGCGAGCGTGGCCCGGGGAGAGGGGTCGAGCCCCTGGGTCACAGGGTGCCGGGTGGCTGTTCGTAGCTGCTGGGGTGGCGTGCGCGGCGTCGTGTCGCGACTCGGGATGCGACGGACTCAGCTTGTGCTTTGCGGGCGTTGCAGGGTGCGCACGCGGACTGCAGGTTGTTCAGGTCGTACAGTGCACCTCCGGCCGCGACGTTCACGATGTGGTCAACCTGGGTGGCGTGACCGGCGCACGCCGGACCCTGGATCTGGCATTGGTATCGGTCGCGGTCGAGGGCTTCGAGCCGTACCCGTTTCCATTGTGCGGTGCCGGTGATGTGGCCGCTGTGTGTTCGCTTGCCTGACCACGCTTGTTCTCGTGTGCAGTGGGGACAGTATTTGCTGTTGCGTATGAGGTTGCCGCAGTTGCCTTGTCGGCCTTGGCATCGTCGTGGTGCTCTTGGCATGTGTGTGTGCCTTCGGTATCGGGAGGGTCGGCATCGTGGCGCAGGTCGCGACTCGCGCTGAAACGCGGTGCGGTCGTGGCCGCGCCTTGCCGGCATGGGGCCGGTTTGACGCCACGATGCCGAGTTGGGGTGGCGGTGCGGCGCAGGTGCGGGCTCGCACACGTGGGGTGTGGTCGTGGCCCGCCCTTGCCGTGACAAAGGAGTTCAAGAAGCCGGTTTGACGCCGGCACCGCCTGGTCTAGTTGTTGGGTTGGTGGATCGAGTAGGTGACCCAGCCGCGGCGCATCCAGTCGACAGCGACGTCGAACGGCACATCCGGGATCAGACCGGTCTGCTGTTCGCCGTGGATGTAGACCGCGTGCGGCGGGGTGGTCTGGATGGTCACCAACTCCGGCGTCCGGTTGGTGGCCGCAACCTTTTTGCCGGCCATCAGGGGGTGGTGGAGATCTTGACGATGGCGGCGGGGTGCGGGAATCCGAACGCGGCACGGACCTTGGCGCGCAGGGCGATGCGGTCGGAGGTGAAGAACACGCTCTTGTCGGTCTCCACGGTCGAGCCCTCGCGGATCACCAGGTAGGCGAATGCCCGCGGGATGCCCCACACGACGCCGTTGGGGGCGTAGGGGCTGGCGAGTAGCGGGGCGCCGAGGATGGCGCGACGGCCAGCCACTGTGACGTCGTTGCCGAGCAACGGTTCGTTCGACCCGGTCGCCTTCTTGACCTTGGCCAGCGCGGCGGCGGTGGTCGGTGACGTCACCCAGGTGTCGATGGTGGCGTGGGCGTCGGCCGCGGCGAACTGGGCGTCGGAGAACGGGTCGACGGAACCGAACGCGCTGCCTGCGCTGATCGTCGAGATCCCAGACAGCTGACCGAGGGTGACCGCGGGACCGTTGGTGATCGGTGACGACGCGAACAGCGCCTGATCCAGCTTGCGGGTGAGGTCGCGAACCAGGCCGTCACCGACGGTCTTCTGGGCGGCCGGGTTGGAGTCGTTGGCGAGTTCGGAGGTGATCACGGACAGGCCGGCGAGCTTGCGGGGGGTGACGATCACTTCGTCGACATCGGAGTCGGTGACCGGGATTTCACCGCCTTCAGCTACCCACGATGCGGACGGGTCGGCCGCGACGATCGGAAACCGATAGTCATGCGAGCCGGTGGAGATCTCGGTGAGTGCCTGACCGGCAACACTGTTCGCGACGAGCGGCTTGATGATAAGGGTGGAGATCTGCTCGGGAGAGAGGATCGGGCCGTGAGTGGAAGTGGTGGAAGCCACTGGAATGCTCCTACAGGTGTTGCGCACATGCTGTGCGACAGAACGGGTTTGGGATAATCCGTTGCTCACCTGGAGCTGTCCGGTTGGGCCTCAGGCCCTGCGGTGACGGTCCGGCGGGTCCTGCCCATCTCCGGGACCGTCACTCACAGGATACCCCGACTAGGGCTTGATGACGTCAGACCAACTGGTGGTGTCGGGTTGCGGAGGGAGCCCACCGCCCTGACCCCAATTGCGGTGCTGCGGCAGCCCGGACCCGTAGCGGGCGTAGTTCTTGCCCAGCTTGGGGCGCTGGTCGACGAGCGCGGCCGCGGCGCCCTGAAGGTCGGTCGAGTTGATGTTGCCATCCTCGTCGAGATAGTCGGCCAGGTCGACGCCACCGATCTCGAAGAGGTCGCCGGGTTCATCGAGAATGTCGGCAATCGTGGACTCGGCAGCACGCCGCTGATAGGTGGTGAGGCGTTCGGCGAGGGTGTCGCGTTCGGCTTCAGCAGCCCGGAGTTGGGTGCGGTAGCGGGCAGCTTCAGCGTTCGGATTCTCCTGCTGCTGTTGCTCGTCGGCAGGTGCCTGCTGGCCGGTGTCGTGTGCCGGTGGTGGGGTTGTTCCCTCGTCGGGGGTGGTGCCGGTGTCGGTGGTCTCAGTCATCGGTTGTCTCCTTGTTCAGTGGGCATGGTGTCGGGGATCTGGGGCCAGCAGCGGTGCCGCATACCGGCGTTGCGGATGCGGGTGATCAGCTGCTCGGGCACGACGTAACCGAGGTGCGCAAGCAGGAGGCGTTCGGTGTCCGTGGCGGGCCGTTCGACGTAGGGCCGCAACCACAACCCGCCGCTGCGGCGTCTGTCGGGGAAGGTGTCTCGGTCAGCGACCGCAGTACTGTCCTCGGCCTTTTGGAGGTCGTCGGGAAGGTGGTCGAACGCCAGGACTCCGCGGGGGTCGTCGCGGTGGCCGATGTGCCGGCCGATCTCGTCACTCATGGGCTTCTGCTTCCTTCTGTACCTGGACGAGCCAGCGGGCCAGTACGTCGTCGACAGTGTCGTCTCCGAACCTGTTGGGACCGTGGGATAGAGCCTCTTCGATCGCTGCCTTGAGCCAGCCGCACAGCTGCAGGGTCGTCGAGTACGGGTCGCAGTGCTTGAGGAGTACTGCGGTGGCGTCTTCGTCATCGCGGAGGAACGCGCGCGCGATCAGTAGTGCGTCGACAGGTGCGGCAGGGGTGTCTAGTGCCATGGATTTCACTTCCTCTTTCTTGCGGGGGTTCGGGTCTCTTCGATGGGTTGGGCCTGGCGTGCAACAGTGTTGATGCGTTGCGGAGACGCGTCGGGTTGCCGATCGATGTAGTCCTGTAGGCACGCTCGGCAGGTCCAACCGTGGGCCGATCCGGCGTGCACCCGGCACGGGCCTGAGCATTTCTGGCAGATGTGAGCGGGCATCACTGGTTCCTGTTCGTCGGGGTCACCATGGGTAGTCGGCTTCGTGGACGGAGCAGAGCGCTCCCCACTCGGGTACGCGGTTGCGGCATTCGTCGCCGGTCTTGGTGGGGGCACCGCAGTAGGGCCTGCGCGGCGGGGGCGCTTCCCGTGGGATGTAGACGGCGGTGAGACCGAACTTCAACGGCTTGATCTCGGTCATGCCGATTCCTTCGCGTCGTTGGAGGTGGTGACTGACCACTCAGTGAGGGTCGATTGGCCGCGCTTGCAGATCCGTGGGTCGAGGGAGGCGCTTTTGATGGTGTTGCGGGCGTGGCCTGCTGCTGCTCCGGCTTCGTAGGCGTCGGCGGGTCTGACCCATCCGCCGCGGTCGGTCAGAAAGCCGATAAGCCATTCGGTGCCCGACACGTGGGTGGCCTGCACGCCTTCGCCGATGGACCACGTGACGCCGTCGGTGCGCTTGACCGCCACGGCGACGAGGGGGCTCTTGGAGGCGACCTTGCGGAGGTTCTGGATACCCCAGCCGGCGGCTTCACCGAGGGGGTAGACCACGGCGCTGTCGGCGGTCGTGTGGCCCTCGGCGATGAGCGATCGGATGTGTCGGTCGAACCACTCTCGGCAGGTTCTCGGCGGTCCAGTTTCGGTAGGGACGCTCCTCAGAGGATTAATAATTGGGTTTACCCCTGATACCCCTGATACCTGCTGGTCAGATGGTGTTTCGGTAGTTCCAGGCATCCCTGCTACACCAGATTCCGGGTCGGTGGCGTTACTGCCCGTATCCGGGATCGGTAGCTGCTCGGAAACCTCCTCTGAGCTGGGAGTATCAGGGGTATCAGGGGTTTTCTCCATTGTTAGGTCTCTGGAGATTTCGATCCGTCGCTCTCGGATGCCGCGGTACCCGGTCTTCTGCGCCCCACGGGGTCCCGACTTGGCCGCGTGCAGCCGGTAGCCCTGCATCGGTGCGGCGGCGACGAGATCGCGCGCGAACACACTGCGACTGCCCGGGGACTCCCCGGCGATGTCACACCACGCCCGCCACTTCGCGTAGAGCCGGTCAGTGGCCATCCACTCCTGCGGGTGGGGCTCGAACCCTTCGTCGAGGAACATCGAGATCGGTGACGCCAACGCGGTCAGAGCGTCACGCTCGGCCTTGGACCGATCGGACTCGATGAACCGGCCGGTGGCGGTGAGCTTGTTCAGACCCTCCAGCGCCCAGTTGAAGATCCCCGGCAACTCCGCGTGCAGCCGGCGTTCCAGGCCCTTGTCCTCCTTGCCAAGAAACGACTCGGTGGTGCGGGCGACGAGGAACCTGGATGCGATCGCACCCGAGGCGTCACCGAAGCGAGGCAGCTCGTTGGACAGGATCATGAACCGGGCACCGATCTTGCCCGTCCACGCCTCCTTGTACTTCACGTCCACCGTCAGGTTGTCCTCCCCGGTGATCGTGAGGAGACGTTCTACTACCTGCCGTTCACCACCGCGGCCTACACGGGCATCTCCGATCACAGCGAGCGGCTTACCGATGATCGGGGTGATGCCGAAGTGGGTACCGATGTCGGCCATCGTCGGCGCAGCCACATGTCGACGACCACCGAGGAGTTCCATCAGGACCCGCACGATGGTGCCCTTGCCCGACCGTGGCGGGCCGGGAATCATCATCGCCTTCTGCATGTCGGTGCGCCCAGACAGCACGTAGCCGAACCACTGCTGCAACATCGCGATGGTGCCGGGGTCCTGGCGCCACACACTTTTGAGGAACCGCTCCCAGTTCGGGGCCTGAGCTGATGCGTCGTAGTCGAACGGGATCAGGATGGTAGTGAACATCGCGGGCGTGTGCGCGGTGACTTCACCGGAGGGGATGTGCAGCAACCCGTTGCGCATGGAGATGTAGTCCTGCGCCGGGTGACGATCACCGGCCACGATCCAGGTGGGTGCATCGCGGTCTTCGCGGAGGTACACCGCTGAGCGCATCGCGTCGAGGACATCACCGATCTTGCGGGTGCTGGGCGCCCAGTCGGTGATGCCGTCCTTCTTGTGCTCGTAGGCGGCCGAGCGCAGCTGGTCGTAGAGGGCGGCGCGAATCGAGGACTGCGGCACCGTCGACCACACCCCGTGACGCCACTCGTAGAAGTCGCCGCGGTGGTGCACGAGGGTCTTCCCGGCGTCGGTGGTGTACACCTCCTTGATGAACCGGTCAGCTACCCGGAGGGGTTCAGAGGGCGCCGGCCACAGCGACTCGGTGGTCTCGCTGGTCAAGATGCTGCCTTTCGTTTGAGATCAGGGTTCTTGCGATAGAAGGCGTCCCGGTCCGCCATCTGCTGCCGAATCTTCTTCCACGGCAACTCCTCCAGGAGCCCGAGCGCCATGGCCTTCTGTGCTTCTCGTCGTCGATGGATCTGGTCGATCTCTTCTTCAAGCACCCACCTGCTCCCCGCGGCGATAACCGCGGCAAGCTTCTGCGGGTCGTCATCATCGAGGGCTTGCCATTCCGGCGTGCCGGCGATGATGTGGGTACGCCCGACCGGGCGGCGATACAGGTAATCCCGTACCGCCACCCAATCGACGCCGTAACCCGACATCAGCCGCGCTCGTCCCCGCAGTCGCACAGAAGATGATGATTGGACGACAGCGTCAGCCGCGCATTGTCGATCGCCGTGGTCAGTGAGTCTCGAAGGTGCTCGGCGAGATCCAGTGGCAGGTAGCCCTGGATCAGCCGATCGTCTTCGTTGTGCAACCCCCGTGGTGAGACCGCCGCAACGTAGATTGCTGGCACACCATGGTCTTCTTCGTACTCTGCCCAGATGGTGAACACATCGATTCGAGGAAGTTCGGCACCGTAGTCGGTGTCGTGCCATCCGGCTCCGGTCAGCGGCGTGCTCATCGGTGCGGAGTTGTGTTCGCCCGAGCACGAGCGGTCAGCGGCCTGACAGGTTTCGCACCACGCCTGTTCGTGGAAGGCTGTCCTGGACATCTAGACCTCCTCGCCGGAGAGGAACGAGGCGTGCCGTGCCAGGTCGCGGACCCCGAAGGCACCGATCTCGACGAGATGCCGACCGAGGTACAGCGCGGCGTCGGGCGTCATGGTGAGTTCGCCATCGGTGAACGGGATGCGGATCTCGTAGGAGATCACGGGCGCGTCGAACTCGGGCTGGTTGTTTGCCATTCGGCACAACTCAACGATGACGTTCGGGTCCTGGCGGTCGCGCCAGAAGATGCCGTCGATCCACCGTGACGCGACGACGTGCACCCACTCCCCACGCTCCCCGTTGGGCAGCGTGGGGAACTTCTCGAGTGCGATCAGGAAGTCCTCGGTGTCGTTGTAGTGGCTCACTGGGTCACCACCGAGGTCGTGATGGTCTGAGCCGTGATGTGTCCGCCGTCGACTTCACCGACGAGACCAGCAACATCGAGAAGGTCGTCGATCGTCTGGGGCTGGATGCCGGCGAGCAGCGCGCGGAGCATGTCCGCCGCAGGATCGACAGGCACTCGCTTCCTGTCGGGGTCGTGCACTATTGTGGTGCTCATCTACTTCTCCTTGTGAGTCGTGGAATCGCCCTCGATGACCTGTCCCGCCAAGAACGCGGTCGTCGGGGGCGCTGTGTTTCCTCGGCTGAGGTCTTCTTTCAACTGGTCGGCGCGGTCCTCCATGCTGTGGATGAACGCCGCCAGGTTCGTGCGGGATGCGCCCTCGCGCAGGCCCTCCCACACCGTCCATGCGCGGGCGATGCGGCCCTCCAGACGATCCAGAGCCTCAGCCCTGAGGACGTCGGCGCCGGAGAAGTCGCTACTCCGGGAGGTGCTCGTGCCGCCGGCCGAACCTGGCGGGGCTACGGGCTGCCGCTCACATACCCGCGTGAACCGACGCACATGCGGTTCCTCGGCTCCGAGTCCAAGGTCGTGGTGCGCTTCCAGATCGGCGTACCGCATCAGGCCGCACCCGATTCCGGCTGGGACGGCTGAGATGCTCTGAGCGCGTTGGCGATGAACTCATCAATCGCGTCTTCGGGAATGCGGCGGTTCCGGCCGATCTTCACCGAGCGCAGCGTCCCGGTCTTGAGCAACTGGTAGCCCTTGGTGTTGGCGACTCCGAGGCGTTCAAACGCCTCCGCGGGCTTCAGTAAGCGGTTCGGCATCCTAGCAACCTTTCGTGTGGAGAAGAATGGGGACTTCTATCCGTCCTCATACGCAAGAATGCACTGACATACGCGCGGATGCAAGGGCACACGCAGAATCTCGCCTACAATTTGTCCTCATGGGAAACATTGAGCCGGGTGACGAGTGGGACGTCGCAACCGTCAAGCGGGTCGGCAGTCGCCTAAAACTGTTGCGTGGCAACAAATCTGCGCAATGGCTGTCAGATCGAACTGCCGAGCTCGGCTACCGAGTTCCCACCTCGGCGATCGCCAAGATGGACTCTGGGCATCGGCGCGTCCTCCAGCTTGCGGAGTTTCTGGTACTGGCCGCGGCGCTGAAAGTTCCTCCCGCGGAACTCCTGTACCCAGATCTGCCCGACGGTGAGGTCGCCGTTCTTCCCGAGCTGACAGTCAAATCGATCCAGGCTGTGCAGTGGCTATCTGGTGAGGTTGAACTTCTACCCGATGGCCAGGTTCGGCACCCGGATGTCAACGACACGCTGACTGCGCGGGCGAGAAACCTTGTCGACCTCATCGGGCAGCTGGAGTGGGCCAACCTGAGACGGACTGCTGCGACTGGTACAGGCGTGGAGTCTGACCTCGATGCCGCTCACCGGAGCGTCATGTTCCTGACGGGTGAAGTTGCATATCAAGCGGCTGAACTCATCAAGGATGGATATCGCGTGGACGTCGCCCGGCTACCACTGGCAGTCAGGGAACGCATCGAGCGGTTGACCGAGAACTGAGGTAACAAACCATGGCGCGCCAGCAACTGCCTCCACAGATCCGAAAGCTAACCGTTCGTGACAGACGAACAGGCAAGGGAGTGACCCGGTACCAGGTGACTGTGGACGCCGGCATCGTCGAGGGGCGACGGAAGCAGATCCGGAGGCGGTTCGCCACCGAAGCGGAGGCCCGTGCGGAGCTGTCGTCCGTGCAGGCGTCGGTCGCCGCCGGGACGTATATCCACGCGTCGAAACTCACTGTGACTCAAGCCATCGACGGGTGGTTAGCAGCTAAGCATCGACTCAAGCCATCAACGAAGCGCAGTCACACAACCGGATTGGCGCCCGTCCGCGACGAACTCGGCGACACCCTCGTTCAGCAGCTGACCAAGCGCGACATCGACACCCTCGTCGGGCGCTTGAGGGCGGGGGAAGTCGAGGGCCGCCGGAAGTGGTCCGCCCGATCGGTTAACCACATGCTGGGTCTACTGACCGCGGTGCTTGAGGACCAGCAGCGGCAAGGTCACGTGGTGCGCAACGTCGCTAGACTCGTCGATCGCATCCCGGCCGAGCGCCCAGAGATGAAGACCCTCACCCAGGCGCAGATGTTCCTGATCCTCGATCACGCGTGCCGGGACCGACACTTGTGGACGCTCGCGCTGTACGGGCTGCGCCGCGGCGAGATCGCGGGTCTGCGGTGGGACAACGTCGACCTCGGCGCGAAGACGGTCACAGTAGCCGAGAACCGTGTGGCCGTCGGCCGCGAGATTGTCGCTGGCACCCCCAAGTCCAAGCGGTCGCAGCGGACGCTGCCCCTACCCGACGAAATGGTTGAGGTACTGAGGGCTGCACGCAAAGAGCAGCTGCAGGAGCGACTGGCGCTGGGGGAGTCGTACGGGTTGGGGGAGTACGTCGCGTGCGACGAGGCGGGCGAGCCCTACCACCCGAACCTGCTCACCTTCCGGTGGGGGAAGCTCCTCGAAACGTTGAAGATCCCCCACGTCCGACTGCACGATGCGCGGCACTCGTGCGCCACCCTCATGCACCTACGTGGGGTGCCCATCGCGGTCATTGCCGCCTGGATGGGCCACGCCTCCGCGGCGTTCACGCTGGCGACCTACGCACACTCCCAGGACGACGCGTTGAAGGCCGCTGCGAGCAGTTTCGGGCGAGATGTGACAACTCGTGACACCGACAGCGGGTAGGTGACTGGCCGCGGGCGCTAAACGCCTGGTCAGAAGTGCCCCCAGTCGGACTCGAACCGACACTGTGCCGATTTTAAGTCGGCTGCCTCTGCCAATTGGGCTATGGGGGCGAAGGGTCCGCTCGACGACGGTCCCCACGGTGAGCATAGTCAGCCGCGGCAGCGTGTCCGAATTCGTCCGGCGCTGCCACCGACAGACGTCAACTCGACCGCCAGACTTCGATCGAGGTCTGGCAGTCGAGTCGACGTCTGGGAGTCAGCCGTCCTTGACCGGCCCAGTCGCCGGGGTGATCATGGGGCATGGACGCGGCAGCGGTGACCGGGGCACGCAATTGGGAGGCCGTCCGAGAGCGGCATCCCGCCATCGTCGAGCGCCTCGAGGCGGGTCTGACGCAGGGTGATCCGCTCGCCGACGCGGTGATCGTCGAGGCCAGAGAACGCGGAATCTCTTTCTCCACACTGGTCGCGCTCTTGGAAGCGCACACCTCCGCCGAGGAGGAGACCGATGTCGAACAGCTCGAGATGCCCGCCTCGATGACGCATCTGTTGCAGGTCGCGAGCACCCCACCTCCGTGGTTCGACCCGGCCTGGGCGGAGGCCGGCGCCCGCGCCTGGTGGCGGTTCGGGACGTTGCAGTCGTCGACGCTGTATCAATCGCTGATCTACGGATTCAAGGCGCAGGGGTTCGTCCGTCCGCTGGTGGCCACCGGCCGGCTGGGATCGGGGACACGTGATCGGGTCGAGTCGACGGCCCGCTGGGTCGCCGAGGCGACCACGCCCGGATCGATGCTCCCGGGCCGTCCCGGTTGGGCTGCGACGCTTCGTATTCGGCTGCTACACGCCTACATCCGCGACGTCCTGCGGCACCCGCCCGGCGGCGATCCGACGGACGACGCCGGGGCCTGGGACGAAGGGGAGTGGGGCGCACCCATCAACCAGACATATGCCGTGATGACCATCTCGTGCGGCTTCCTGGCTCTACCTCTCGTCGTCGCACGGGATTTCGGGATCCACTACAGCAGTGCGGAATGTGAGGCGATCACACATCTGTGGCGCTGGATCGGCTGGGTCATCGGGGTCGACGACGACCTCCTGCCGCCGAGTTACGAGTCGTCGAGCGAATTGTTCCGTATCGCAGGCGAATTCGAGCTGCAGCCCGACGATTCGTCGAAGGTGCTGATCAAGGCGCTGCTTCGCGAGGGGTACGACCTTCCGCGCGTCGTGCACGGGGCCGCGCCGATTCCGGTGCCGGGGTTGCTGGTCTCCGCGGTGGATGCGATCACCAGACCCCTGCTCATGTCGTCGTTCTCGGCCATCAGCACCAGATGGGTCGAGCGCCCGGTCGCCCGGCGGATGGGTCTGCGACGGACGCCGTTGCACCATCTCGTCGATGTCGCACGGCCCGCCGTCAGGCTGCGCGAGATCGCGCGGGCGACCGGACTGCTCGGATCGGAGTCGACGGTGATCGAGCGCGAACTGCGAACGGTCCGACGCGGACTCGGCATGCCGCACGTCTCGGAATCGTCCTTGACCGCCTAAATTACTGCTGATAACTTAACGCCGTAAAGTCGACCGACGCGACAGGGGTCCGCATGCTGGTCAGATTGACACGGCTGGTCATATCCATGCCCAAACGAGTGCTGCTGGGTGCACTCATCCTGCTGGTGGTGTGCGGCGCGTACGGCGCCACCGCGGCCGAACATCTGCTGGCCGGAGGGTACAGCGATCCGAACTCGGGGTCGGCGCGGGCGGAGAGAACTCTCGACGAGACGTTCAACCGCGGCGGGGTCCAGGTCGTGCTCAAACTGGACGGTCCCGACGGAGTCGACATCTCCCGCGACCCGACGGCCCGAGCGGTCGGTGAGGACATCGTCGCCGACCTGAATCGCAATCAGTACGTGCAGGACCAGATCCTCTCGGTGTGGGCCAATCCGGCGCTCGACTCCGCGCTCGTCAGTCGCGACCGGACGTCGACTTTGATCATCGCCTCGCTCGACGGTGGCGAGAATTCGGCGCCGGGGCACGCCGAGGAGATCGCCGAGGCCCTGGCCGGTGACCGCGACGGGATCACCGTGCAGGTCGGCGGTCAAGGAATGGTCTTCGCACAGGTCAACGATCAGACCGCGTCCGATCTCCTAATCGCCGAGGCCATCGCGATCCCGATCACGTTCATCGTGTTGATCTTCATCTTCGGCGGATTGCTCGCCGCGGCCGTCCCGGTCGGCATCGGCATCGTCTCGATCATCCTCACTTTCGCGCTGCTCCGGGCGATCGGATCGGTCACCGACGTCTCGGTCTTCGCGCTCAACCTCACCACCGCACTGGGTCTCGCGCTCGCGATCGACTACACGCTGCTGATCCTGACGCGCTACCGGGAAGAGGTCGGACACGGTCTGAGCCGGCCCGACGCGATCGTCCGGACCCTGGCCACGGCCGGGCGGACGGTCGCCTTCTCCGCGGTGACCGTCGCCCTGTCGCTCAGCGCGCTCGTGCTGTTCCCGCAGTACTTCCTGCGCAGCTTCGCCTTCGCGGGTCTCGGCGTGGTGGTCGTGGCCGCGGTGTCGGCGCTCGTCCTCACGCCGGCCGTGCTCATGCTCCTCGGTGATCGCATCGACGCGTTCGACGCCCGGAAGCCACTCCGGCGCCTGCTTCGGCTGCCGCCGGCGCGGCCCGTCGAACCCGAGGACACCTGGTGGTACCGGCTCGTCCAGTGGGTGCTGCGCCACGCCTTGCCGGTCGCCGCGGTCGTCACGGTCTTCCTACTGATACTCGGTGCGCCGTTCCTGTCGATGAAGCTGGGGTTCCCCGACGACCGGGTGCTCCCCGAGTCGGCGAGCGCGCACGCGATCCAGCAGGAGATCCGGGACGACTTCGAGGACGACCTGTCCGCAGCGGTCACCGTCGTCGTGCGGGGGCCGGTGGACGATGCGGCCCTGGCCGACTACACCCGCGCCCTGTCGACGGTCGGAGATGTCAACTCCGCAGGGTCGTCGGCGGGGACGTTCGTCCGGGGTGCGCCGGCCGCGCCCGGCAGCCCGGACGACACCCGGGGCGACGTACACGTCCTGCAGGTGTCGACCGACCGCGACCCGATGAGCGAGTCGGGGATCGCCCAGCTCGACGAGCTGCGGGCGGTGCCGCCGCCGGCGGGAACGGAGACCCTGTTCAGCGGGCTCGCCGCCGCCACCGACGACACCGTCGGGTCGATCTACGCGCATCTGCCCTGGGTGCTCGGCCTCATCGCGATCGCGACGTTCGTGCTGCTGTTCCTGTTCACCGGGAGCGTCGTGTTGCCGCTGAAGGCGCTCGTCCTCAACATCCTGTCGCTGTCGGCGACGTTCGGCGCGATGGTCTGGTTCTTCCAGGAAGGGCACCTCGGAGGTTTGGGGACCACCGCCACGGGCACCCTCAGCGCGACCATGCCGGTGCTGCTGTTCTGCGTGGCGTTCGGCCTGTCGATGGACTACGAGGTGTTCCTGTTGGGACGGATCCGCGAGGAGTGGTTGCGATCGGACCGGACGCGCGCGGCCAGCGACCATGCCGTGGCCCTGGGCTTGGCCCGGACCGGCCGGGTCATCACGGCGGCAGCCCTGCTGATGAGCATCGTCTTCGCCGCCATCGCGGCGTCAGAGGTCTCGTTCATGCGGATGTTCGGGGTCGGTCTCACCCTGGCGGTCCTGATGGACGCGACGATCATCCGCATGTTCCTCGTCCCCGCCTTCATGCGTCTGGCCGGGCGGGCGAACTGGTGGGCGCCGGGTCCGCTGCGACGGCTACATGATCGGATCGGGTTGTCCGAGGAGGCTCCGGAGGTCGGGCGTCCCGAGAAAGCGGCGCCGGACACCGCGCCGACGAGGGTCTGACACCGAATACGTCATAACGGCGGACGAACAACGGCGGGACAGGTGCAGGAGTGCAGTGACGACACGTAGACGAGCGAGATCACCGCGCGGGTCCGGAGAGATCCTCGCGGAGGAGATCATCGAGGCCGCCGGTGAGTTGCTGGTCGAGAACGGCGACGACACCGCGATGTCGATTCGCGCGGTCGCCAACCGCGTGGGGGTCACACCGCCATCGATCTACCTGCACTTCGCCGACAAGGAAGCCCTGCTCGACGCCGTGTGCGCCCGCTACTTCGAGCGTCTCGACGACGAGATGGCCGCCGCATCGGAAGGCGTCGACGACGCCTTCGAACGAGCGCTGGGCCAGGGGATGGCCTACGTACGCTTCGCCGTCGCCACCCCGGTGCTCTACCGCGTGGCGTTCGGCAAGCCCACCTCCGCGGGGCATCCGTCGAAGGTCGACGAGGTACTCGCCGCCAGTGCGTACTCCCGGTTCGCCGGAACCGTCACCGAGCTGGCCGACGAAGGGGTGTTCGATCACGCCGAGATCGCCGACATCGTTCTCGAGTTCTGGGCCGCCGCCCACGGGATCGCGTCGCTGATGCTCGCCAAACCGGGTCTCGCCTGGGGAGACGACTTCGCGCGTGCGGAAGCCATGCTCACCGCCATGTGCCTGGGCCGGGCCTCGCTCGCGACCGACGGCGGCATCGATCAGGCCGCAGTGGGCCGCCGGTTGAGATCGTTGCGCGACCGGGTGAACTGACCCGGTGGCGGGTGTCTGACGACAGAAGGGTCAAGAGTCGGTAAAGTCGACGTCGACTCGGTCGTTGCGAGCTCTCGTCAGGGAACTCTCAGAAACGGCCCGACGTTGAGACGGCAGACATCCGTACCGATGAAGGAGCGCTTCGTGCGAGAAAGCAGCAATCCGGTGATGCGCGGCGTGGTCCGCGACAATCAATCCGGATACGCGGGTTTCGGGGCCGGCATGGCCGGCGCCGGCGCCGCGGCCAACCAGTTCGGTCAGGCCACTGACCCCTACACCCAGCCGGCACCGCCGGCCACTCGTCAGCTCACGATCGACGACGTCGTCACCAAGACCGCGATCACGCTCGGAGTGCTGACGCTGGCCGCCGCTGCCACGTACTTCGCGATCAGCAGCCGCGCCACCGAGGCCGCCCAGGCAGCTCTCGCCACCCCGCTGATGCTGGTCGGCGCCATCGCCGGTCTCGTGCTCGTCCTCGTGGCGAGCTTCGGTCGCAAGCAGGACAACCCGGCCATCGTGCTGGCCTACGCCGCGTTCGAAGGCCTCTTCGTCGGTGCCATCTCGTTCGTGTTCGCGAACTGGGCGGTCGCCGGCGACACCTCGGCCGGTGCGCTGATCGGACAGGCCGTCCTCGGCACCTTCGGTGTGTTCTTCGGCATGCTGTTCGTGTACAAGGTCGGCGCCATCCGCGTGACGCCGCGCTTCACCCGCATGCTGTTCGCCGGCATGATCGGCGTCCTGGTCCTGATGCTCGGCAACCTGGTCATCGGTCTGTTCACCGGTGAGGCCGGAGTCCTGCGCGACGGTGGCCCGATCGCCATCATCTTCTCGCTGGTCTGCATCGCCCTCGCCGCGTTCAGCTTCCTGCTGGACTTCGACGCCGCGGATCGCCTGATCCGCGCGGGCGCACCCGACCGGGCCGCCTGGGGCGTGGCACTCGGCCTGACCGTCACCCTGGTCTGGCTGTACGTCGAGATCCTGCGTCTGCTGACCTACTTCAACTCCGACTAGTCGGTCATGTGACAGTGGCCCCGCCCCTCGGC
>NZ_JAMBDT010000049.1:0-36287 GCF_025143765.1 Gordonia sp. p3-SID1431 | reverse complement strand
CCGTCGGGCCGACCGGGGGCGGCGTCAGATCAGAGCTTGTTGACCGCGAGGGCGATGGCCGACTTCTTGTTGGCGGCCTGGTTGGCGTGGATGACGCCCTTGCTGGCAGCCTTGTCGAGCTTGCGGCTGGCGGTCTGGCCGAGCTCGGCGGCCTTCGCCTTGTCGCCGGACTCGACAGCCTCACGGAAGCTGCGGATCGCGGTACGAAGGGCCGACTTCACCGACTGGTTGCGCTGGCGGTTCGCTTCGTTGGTGCGATTGCGCTTGATCTGAGACTTGATGTTTGCCACGCGTGTTACCTCTGTCGTTGCTGGTGGATATGTCTGTCTGTTCGGGTCGGGCGGTCGGCCCTGGGGGCTGAACTCGCACCGGGCGGTGTCGGCACGTGAAGCATCTCCACGGCGTCACCGCAACAGCGCACAACATTACCAGCCGGGGTCAGCCCGCCAAAATCCGTGCGTCGGGAACGACGGGCCGCCGCGTCGGCCAATAAGAATCATCGTGAACTTATGTCTACGGTGGACCCATCATGTCCGTCGTTTACGTACACATCGGCCTTCCCAAGACCGGGACCACACACCTCCAGGATCGCCTCTGGCGAAACCGCGACCTGGCCTTGCAGTCCTCCGGGCTGCTGTACCCGGGCAACGTGATCTCCGATCACTTCCATGCCGCGGTGCACCTGCAGCCGGAGCGATACCTCGACTGGGTCGATCCCGCCTTCGCCGGGACATGGCCGACGCTCCTCGGTCAGATCCGGGCCTGGCCGCAGATCTCGTTGCTGTCGCACGAGCTGTACAGCACCGCGACCGTCGACCAGATCGAACGGTTGATGGCCGACCTGTCCTTCGCCGACGAGGTCCACGTGATCGCGACCGTCCGCGACCTCGGCCGCCAGCTCCCGTCCGTGTGGCAGGAGAACGTGAAGAACCAGCGGCGGGCGTCGTTCGACGAGTTCGTGGATTCGGTGGCCTTCGCTTCCGAGGGGCGCCGGACCGGCGGTCCCGTCATCGTCAGCACCCCCGCTGACGATTCCCCGGCCGACGAGGTCGACGAGGAGCCGTTCTGGGAGTTCCAGGACTACGTCGGCATCCTGGAACGCTGGTCGCGTGCCGTCGGACCCGAGCGTGTCCACATCGTCACGGTGCCGCCCCGCGGGGCAGCGCCGGGCGACACGCTCTGGGATCGGTTCCTGCGCGTGATGAACATCGATCCGGTCCCGCTGCGGATCCCGGTCCCCAGCCTGAACAGCTCGCTGTCCGCGCCGCAGGCCGAGTTCCTGCGCGGCCTCAACCGCCGCCTGCAGCCGGACGTCATCGAGTGGCGCCGATACGAGCGGATCATCAAGGGGCAGGTGATCGGGGAGATCCTGTTCGAGGCACCGTCCGGCCCACCGCAGGGACTCTCGGACAAGAGCCGGGAGTGGGCGGCGGGGGAGTCCCGGCGGATGGTCGCGGCGGTCCGCGACGCCGGCTACGACGTCGTCGGTGACCTCGACGATCTGGTGGTGTCGCCCGAACACGACGCCGGCGACGTACCGCCGCCGTCGGACGGCGAGGTGCTCGACGTCGCGCTCGACACGATCGCGGCGATGGTGCTCGCGGCGCCCTTGCCCAAGGTCGGACCCCGTGCGCGGACGCGGGCGGCGAATGTGGTGCGCCGGGTCAAGCGGCGGGTGATCGCCGCGCGCCGATCATCCTGATCGGTGGCCCCGGATCGGCGGTGCGGCTTCGTCGATGACACGGCCGGTCGACGTCCTGCCGATTTCGGCATTCTGTAGCACCATGGCAGTTTATGACCCCCGCATCGACAAGTGCGCCAGCCAAGAAGGCGGCGCGTAAGTCCGCAGCCGCGAAAGCGGCGTCGTCCACCTCGTCGGGACGGACGGCCTCCGCCAAGTCCGGTTCGACCAAGGGTTCCGGTTCCGGCAGCCGGTCGGCGAAGGGCGCGGGCGACGCGACCACCGGGGAGAACTTCACCGGCAATTTCGGCGGGTACGCAAAAGGCCCGTACGGCAAGGCATATGACGAGATGTTCGATGCCGCCGGTGAGGTGCGGACACCGTACCGCGGTATCTACAAGGCCATGGCCGACGAGGATCAGTCCGACCTCGTGGAGGCCCGTGTGGAGGCCCTCGGGCGTGCCTATCTCGACCAGGGTGTGACGTTCTCGCTGTCCGGCAAGGAACGCCCCTTCCCGTTGGATGTTGTACCACGGGTGATCTCGGCCGCGGAGTGGAACAAGCTCGAGGCGGGTATCACCCAGCGCGTACAGGCGCTGGAACTCTTCCTCGACGACATCTACGGCGAGCAGGAGATCCTGCGCGACGGGGTGTTGCCCAAGCGACTCGTCCACTCCTGTGAGCACTTCCATCGACAGGCGGCAAACATTCGGCCGCCCAACGGTGTTCGCATCCACGTCGCGGGTATCGATCTGATCCGCGACGAGAACGGCGACTTCCGGGTCCTCGAGGACAATCTGCGGTCGCCGTCGGGCGTCTCCTATGTGCTCGAGAACCGGCGCGCGATGGCCCGCGTCTTCCCGGACCTGTTCTCCAAACACAAGGTGCGTGCGGTCGCCGACTATCCGAGCCACCTCCTGCGCGCGCTGCGCGCGTCGGCGGCGTTCAACGAGGCCGACCCGAACATCGTCGTGCTGACCCCGGGCGTGGCCAACTCGGCCTACTTCGAGCACTCGCTCCTCGCACGCCTGATGGGCGTCGAGCTGGTCGAGGGTCGTGACCTGTTCTGCCGCGACAATGTCGTGTACATGCGCACGACCGAGGGGGAGCAGCGGGTCGACGTCATCTATCGCCGCATCGACGACGACTTCCTGGATCCCATGCAGTTCCGGCCGGATTCGATGCTCGGCGTGGCGGGGCTGCTGAACGCCGCACGCGCGGGCAACGTGGTGATCTCCAGTGCGGTCGGCAACGGCGTCGGCGACGACAAGCTGATCTACACTTACGTGCCGGAGATCATCCAGTACTACCTCGGCGAGAAGCCGAGTCTCCAGAACGTCGACACCCTGCGCTGCTGGCTCCCCGACGAGTGCGAGGAGGTGCTCGACCGCATCGACGAACTCGTCGTGAAACCCGTTGAGGGATCGGGTGGTTACGGCATCGTCTTCGGCCCCGACGCGACCGGCGCCGAGTTGGACGCACTGGCACGCAAGGTCCGCAACGATCCGCGCGGGTGGATCGCACAGCCGGTCGTGCAGCTGTCGACGGTACCGACGAAGATCGGTGACGACATCCGACCACGCCACGTCGACCTGCGTCCGTTCGCGGTCAACGACGGTGAGTCCGTGTGGGTCCTGCCCGGTGGCCTGACCCGGGTGGCGCTGCCGGAGGGATCGCTCGTCGTCAACTCGAGCCAGGGCGGCGGTTCCAAGGACACCTGGGTGCTGGCCTCGCGCGCCTCCGAGGGGGACCGGGAGTTGTCGGGCGCGAAGGTCGTGACGACGAGCGGTGTCGCCGCCGCCCGGCCGGCGGAGAGCGCCCCCGACCCGGTGCACACGCAGACTCAACAGCAACAGCAGGGTTCGATGATGCAGCAGATGGGCTCCATGATGCAGCAGTTGGGTGGGACGCAGCAGATGGATGGCATGACGCCGCAACCGAGTCCGACGGCCACGTCCGGCGACATGACACAGCAGCAGGGCGGTGACGTCCGATGATGCTGGCGCGGAACGCCGAATCGCTCTACTGGATCGGCAGATACGTCGAGCGCGCCGACGACATGGCGCGCATCCTCGATGTCGCGATCCACCAGATCCTCGAGGACACCACGGTCGACGTCGACCGGCAGGCACGCCTGATCATCCAGGTGCTCGGGCTCACCACGCCGGAGGACGACGACGAGCTCGATGTCTGGTCGCTGACCGAACGCGTCGCCTACGACGCCGACGCGGTGGGGTCGATCGTCGACCTGATCCGGGCGGCGCGGGAAAACGCCCGGGGCGCACGCGAAGTCACGTCCAGCGAGTTGTGGGAATGCCTCAACACCACCTACAACGGACTCGACGGCGCCGAACGGCGCTCGCGTCGCCTCGGTCCCCACGAGTTCCTGTCGTACGTGAAGAACCGGGCGGCGATGTTCGCGGGTCTCGCGGACGCCACCCTCAGCCACGACGACGGCTACCGGTACCTGCTGCTGGGCCGGTCGGTGGAGCGGGTCGACATGACCATCCGGATGTTGCTGTCCCGCGCCGGAGATCGGACGACGTCGCCGGCCTGGGTGAACGTCCTCGTGTCCGCCGGCGGGCACGACACCTTCCTGCGGACCTACCGCGGTGTGCTGGACGCGGAGAACATCGTCGAGTTCATGCTTCTCGACCGGCTGTTCCCACGGTCGATCTTCCACGCCCTCAGCGTCGCCGAGCGCAATCTGGGCCAGCTCGAGAGTGGGCCGAGCCGGGTCGGGGCCCAGGCCGAGGCGCAGTTGCTGCTGGGCCGCGCGCGCAGTTCGCTCGAGTTCCTCGAACCCGGGAAGTTGCTCGACGATCTGCAGGACCGGCTCGTCGACCTGCAGGACACCTGCCGCGCGGTCAACGAGGCGGTCACGAAGCAGTATTTCCATGTGTCGCCCTATGTCTCGTGGGCCGACGCCCGCGTCAGCGACGGGCACGTCATCGAGGAGAGTGAGCTGTGAGCTGGCGTCTGCGTGTTGTCCATTCCACGGGCTTCGCCTACCACAGTCCGGTCACCTCGTCGTACAACGAGGCCCGGCTCACCCCGCGCAGCGACGCCCGCCAGAACGTGATCGTCAACCGGGTCGAGACCGTCCCGGCGACGAGGTCCTACCGGTACACCGACTACTGGGGTACCGCGGTCACCGCGTTCGATCTGCACGCGCCGCACAACGAACTCGAGGTCTCGGGGCTGTCGGTCGTCGAAACCGAGGCCGGACAACGCCCCGACGAGGAGGATCAGGTCTCGTGGGACGACGTGAACAGCGATCACGTCATCGACCGGTATGACGAGATGCTGTCTTACACACCGTATGTCGCCCGCAACCGGTCACTGTTGTCGACCGCGAAGAAGGTGACCAAGGGGCTCACCCCCGAGGAGGCGGTCGAGGCGGTGTGTCGCTTCATCCACACCGAGATGGAGTACGTCCCCGGCACGACGGGCGTGCACACCACCGCGGTCGATGCGTGGACCGATCGCAAGGGCGTGTGTCAGGACTACGCGCACCTCACCCTGCTGATGCTCCGCGGGCTGGGCATCCCCGCCCGGTACGTGTCGGGGTATCTCCATCCCGAACCCGACGCCGAGATCGACAAGACGGTGCAGGGTCAGAGTCACGCCTGGATCGAGGCGTGGACGGGTGGCTGGTGGGGTTATGACCCGACCAACGACACCCCGATCACCGAGCAGCATGTGTCGGTGGGCGTGGGTCGTGACTACGCCGATGTGTCGCCGCTGAAGGGTATCTACACCGGCGGCGGCGCGACCGACCTCGACGTCATCGTCGAGATCACCCGGCTCGCCTAGGATTTCGCCCCCGGGTCACCGCCAGCCGTAGCGCCCGCGGAGTTCCTGCGCGACGGCGTCGAACGTCGTGCGGTCGAGAATTGCGCCTTCCCGGCGGATGCCGTCGTCGTCGACGACGAGTACACGGTCGAGGCGCACGAAGCTCGGCCGGCCCTGGGAATCCCATGCGCCCGACCCGACGGGAAGCCAGTTGCCGTCATCCCGGTGGTCCTTGCTCGACAGCATGAGCCCGAGCACGGTGTCGGACCGGTCGGCCCGGGCGTCCCGGCCGACGACCAGGACCGGCCGGTCCTTTCCCTGGTTCGGGTCGTCCTCGTAGGCGACCCAGGTCCACACGATCTCGCCGGGGTCGGCGTCGCCGTCGAGGTCGGGGGCATAGCTGATGGTGCGGGCGAGATCGGTTGTCGGCCGAAGTGCGGGCCGGGCGTCGCGACTGGTCACCGTCAGGAGTCCTCTCCGGAGATGTCGGGCAGCAGGAAGTCCTCGATCGCGTCCGCGGTGAGGGCTGCGGTGGGTTTTCTCTTCGGGTTGAGGTCGTGTCCGACCTTCTCGAGTTCGACGATGTGTGTCGGCGCATCGATGAGGCCGATCGCGCGGGTCATCTCGTCGGTGGTGCCGAACGGGTCGGTGCTCCCGTGGACCACGAGGGTCGGGACGGTGATCGACGGCAGGTGTTCGGTGCGCAGTCGGTCGGGCTTGCCCGGCGGATGCAGCGGATACGACGTCAGCAGCAGGCCGTCGGCCAGAGCTGTTCCGTCCTCGGCGATGGCCATCGAGGACTGTCGCCCGCCATAGGAGTGGCCACCGACGATCAGCGGCCCGTCGGACTCGGCGCGCAGCGTTGCGCACGCGGCACGGATGCCGTCCCGGTCGGCGGCGGCGGTGGACGGGCTGGGCGGACCCTTGGGCCGGCGCCGTCGATACGGCAGGTCGATCCGGGCGACGACGAACCCGCGGTCACACAGTTCCTCGGCCAAGGCACGCAGGATCACGGCGTCGCGGTTGCCACCTGCGCCGTGGGCGAGGACGAGCGTGGCACGTGCCGGGATCCCCGGGCGGTGTACCTCGGCGGCGACGTCGTCGGACTCGATGGTGGTGACGGTGGACGCGGACACGGCTGCCACCGTAGCGCCTTCGGAGGTGCTCGCGGACTTCTCCGATCCCTGAGGAGGCCCGGAGCCTGCGGAGGGCCGTCTCTCCGATCCCTGAGGAGGCCCGGAGCCTGCGGAGGGCCGTCTCGAAGGGGGAGACGTGGCCGGACGCGCCACGCGGGGTGCTCATGAGAAACTGGAGGACAACCCGTATCCGTACCCGTTCTCTACCGAAGTTCTCGTTCGAGGAGTAGTTCCATTCCCACCTTCGCCGACACCACCTTCACCGATCCGGCACGTATCCGGAACTTCTGCATCATCGCCCACATCGACCACGGCAAGTCGACGCTGGCAGACCGGATGCTGCAGCTCACCGGCGTCGTCGAAGAGCGGCAGATGCGGGCGCAGTACCTCGATCGAATGGACATCGAGCGCGAGCGCGGCATCACCATCAAGGCGCAGAACGTCCGTCTGCCCTGGACGGTGAAGTCGGCGGAGGGCGACGAGGACTACGTCCTGCACCTCATCGACACCCCCGGGCACGTCGACTTCACCTACGAGGTGTCCCGCGCTCTGGAGGCGTGCGAAGGAGCTGTGCTGCTCGTCGACGCCGCGCAGGGCATCGAGGCCCAGACCCTCGCCAACCTGTATCTGGCGATGGAGAACGATCTCACCATCATCCCGGTGCTGAACAAGATCGACCTGCCCGCGGCCGACCCCGAGCGCTACGCTGCCGAACTCGCGCACATCGTGGGCTGCGAGCCGGAAGACGTGCTGCGTGTGTCGGGCAAGACCGGCGTCGGGGTCACCGAGCTGCTCGACGAGGTCATCCGGAAGGTGCCGGCTCCGGTGGGCGACTCCGACGCCCCGGCGCGGGCGATGATCTTCGACTCGGTGTACGACACCTATCGCGGCGTGGTCACCTACGTCCGGGTCGTCGACGGCAAGATCGTGCCGCGGGAGAAGATCCTGATGATGTCGACCGGCACAACGCACGAGCTGCTCGAGGTGGGCATCGTGTCCCCGGAACCGAAGCCGACCACGGGACTGGGTGTCGGCGAGGTCGGTTACCTGATCACGGGTGTGAAGGACGTCCGCCAGTCGAAGGTCGGCGACACCGTCACCACCGCCCGCCGGGGTGCCGAGCAGGCGCTGACGGGGTACCGCGAGCCGCGCCCGATGGTCTACTCGGGGCTGTACCCGCTCGACGGATCCGACTACCCGGTCCTGCGTGAGGCGCTCGAAAAGCTGCAACTCAATGACGCCGCCCTGACCTTCGAGCCGGAGACCTCGGTCGCGCTCGGCTTCGGGTTCCGCTGCGGCTTCCTCGGCCTGCTGCACATGGAGATCACCCGCGAGCGTCTCGAGCGCGAATTCAACCTCGATCTGATCTCGACCGCCCCCAACGTCGTGTACCGGGTGGTGATGGAAGACGGTTCGGAACATGTGGTGACCAACCCGTCGGACTGGCCGGAAGGCAAGACCCGGCACATCTACGAACCCATCGTGAAGACCACGGTCATCGCGCCGAGCGAGTTCATCGGCGCCATCATGGAGCTGTGCCAGTCGCGTCGAGGCGAGCTCGGCGGGATGGACTACCTGTCGGAGACGCGCGTGGAACTGCGGTACACGCTGCCCATGGCCGAGATCATCTTCGACTTCTTCGACGCCTTGAAGTCGCGGACGCGCGGCTACGCCAGCCTCGACTACGAGGAGGCGGGCGAGCAGGAAGCCGACCTGGTGAAGGTCGACATCCTGCTCCAGGGCGAGGCCGTCGACGCGTTCAGTGCAATCGTCCACAAGGACGCCGCGTATGCCTACGGCAACCGGATGGCGATCAAGCTCAAGGAGCTCATCCCGCGTCAGCAGTTCGAGGTCCCGGTGCAGGCCGCCGTCGGCTCGAAGATCATTGCGCGCGAGAACATCCGAGCCATCCGCAAGGACGTGCTGGCAAAGTGCTACGGCGGCGACATCAGCCGTAAGCGCAAACTGCTCGAGAAGCAGAAGGAGGGCAAGAAGCGGATGAAGACCATCGGTCGCGTCGAGGTCCCGCAGGAGGCCTTCGTGGCCGCGCTCTCCACCGACGCGGTGGGTGACAAGCCGAAGGGGAAGTGATGGGCGACGGGCAGACCGGGAGCGGGGAGACGATGACCGCAGCACAGGGCACCAATCCGGTACTGGCGCAAAGCGGCCTGCCCTACGACCTCCCCGACTTCGCATCGATCTCCGACGACGACTTCCTGCCGGCGTTCACCGAGGCCATGGCGTCGCACGTGGCCGAGGTGGAGGCGATTGCGGCCGATCCCGCGGCGCCCACCTTCGCCAACACGATCGAAGCCCTGGAGCTGTCGGGGCGCGACCTGGCCCGGGCGTCGGGGATCTTCTTCAACCTCGTCGGGCCCGACACGAACCCCAGACGCAACGAGATCTCCCAGGAGCTGTCGACGCTCCTGACCGATCACGCGAACACGATCGCAATGAATCCGGTTCTCTTCGAACGGATCTCCGACCTCCACTCGCGCGCCGACGAACTCCATCTCACCGAAGCTCAGCGCCGGCTGCTCGACAAGCGGTACCGGGAATCGGTCCGCGCCGGAGCCGGACTCGACCCCGACGCACAGGGTGAGATGCGAGAGATCGCTTCTCGCCTGGCCTATCTCACGACGACGTTCTCCCAGAAGATCCTCGACGACACCAACGATTCGGCGGTGCTCGTCGACGATGTCGCCGCACTCGACGGTCTGTCGGCCGGACAGATCGCCGCCGCCCGCCGCGCCGCCGCCGAGGCCGGGCACGACAGCGGATACCTCCTCACGCTCGAACTCCCGACGAGCCAGTCGGTGCTCACCGAAGTGACGAATGCCGATGTGCGCCGGCGGGTGTTCGACGCGTCGGTGGGGCGGTGCGCCCGAGGCAACGAACACGACACCCGGGAACTGGTCCTCGAGATCGTCCGCCTGCGGGCACGCCGAGCAGAGATGCTCGGCTACCGGGACCACGCCGAGTACGTGATCGCCGAGCAGACGGCGCCGGACCCGGGTGCCGTCGACGACATGCTGCGCGAGCTCAACTCCTCGGCCATGCGTGCCGGTGGCCGCGAACTCACCCGGCTCACCGAGTTCGCGGGTGACGCGACGATCGGCCCCGCCGATCTCACCTTCTGGCTCGATCGGGAGAAGCGGTCGCACTCGGCGGTGCCGCTCGACGACTTCGCGAACTATTGCGAACTGGACGCGGTGCTGACCCGGGGCGTCTTCTTCGCCGCGAACAAGCTGTACGGCCTCAGCTTTCGGGAGATCACCGATCTCCCGCTGTACCACCCGGATGTGCGCGCCTGGGAGGTACGCGACGACGCGGGCGTCGGTATCGGGCTCTTCCTCGGCGACTTCTACGCCCGGCCGTCGAAACGCGGCGGGGCGTGGATGAACAACATCGTCGACCAGTCGTCGGTCCTGCACACCCAGCCGATCATCGTGAACGTGTTGAACCTGACCAAACCCGATGCCGGACAACCGTGCCTGCTCACGATGGATCAGCTCACCACGCTCTTCCACGAGTTCGGGCACGCCCTGCACGGGTTGCTGTCGTCGGTCGACTACCCGTCGCAATCCGGGACATCGGTACCGCGGGACTTCGTCGAGTTCCCGTCGCAGGTGAACGAGATGTGGGCGCTGCACCCGGAAGTGCTGGCGAACTACGCCCGGCATCACGAGACCGGAGAGCCGATCCCGGCCGAGCTCGCCGATGCGGCGCGGGAGTCGGCGGGAGCCGAGTCCGCGCACGGCACCATCGAATACCTCGCCGCATCCTCGCTGGACCTGGCCTGGCACCGGTTGTCGGTGGCGGAGGCCGAGGCGGTGGCCGACGTCGAGGCCTTCGAGGCGCAGGCGCTCACCGACGCGGGCCTGCACACCGAGCTGATCCCGCCGCGCTACCGGAGCTCGTACTTCAACCACATCTTCGGTGGCGGCTACTCCGCCGGCTACTACAGCTACATCTGGTCGGAGGTGCTCGACGCGGAGACCGAGCAATGGTTCCTTGCCGAGGGCGGGTTGCGTCGCGAGAACGGCCGCCGGTTCGCCGACGCCACACTCTCCCGCGGCGACAGCGTGGATCCGCTTGTCGCACATGAGGGCCTGATCGGTCGCCGGCCGCGCATCGAACCGCTGCTGCGGCGCCGGGGGCTCGCGGCCTGATCGGGTTCCGGTCATGACGACGACGCGCACCCCGCGCCGGGACCTCTCGGCGTTCGCGGTGCTGAGCATCGTGACCGCGATCGTCGTGATCGGGCTCAAACTGATCGCGTGGCGGATCACCGGCTCGGTCGGTCTGCTCTCCGACGCGCTGGAGTCCACCGTCAACCTCGTTGCTGCGATCGGAGCGTTCGTCGCGCTGCGGGTGGCGGCGAAGCCGCCGGACCGGAGCCACAACTTCGGGCACACCAAGGCGGAATACCTCTCGGCGGTGTTCGAGGGGGTGATGATCGTCGTCGCGGCGGTCGTCATCGTCGCGACGGCCGTCGACCGCCTGCTCCACCCGGAGGAACTGGACGAAGTCGGCATGGGACTGGCGATCTCGGTGGGCGCGACGGTGGTCAACGCGGTCGTCGGCTGGGTGCTCATCCGCGCCGGTCGACGTCATCGGTCGCTGACCCTCGAAGCCGACGGCAAACATCTCATGACCGACGTGTGGACGACGGCCGGCGTCGTGGTCGGTGTGTTCCTGGTCGACGCGACCGGCTGGCTGCCGCTCGACCCGCTGATCGCCATCGCGGTGGCTGCCAACATCCTCGTCGTGGGCGGACGGCTGGTCTGGCGATCCGGTGCGGGACTGATGGACTCGGCGCTGCCCGACGACCTGCGCGCCGCGATCGACGCCGTCCTCGCGCGTCACCGCGCCGACCGGATCGACTTCCACGACGTCCGCACGCGGGAGGCCGGCCATGAACGGTTCGTCCAGTTGCACATGCTCGTCCCCGGTAACTGGTCGGTGCAGCGCGCGCACGACCTGGCCGAGACGATCGAGGACGAACTCCGCGCCGCGGTCGACGATCTCACCGTGACCCTGCACGTCGAACCGATCAACGACCCACGCGCCTACGAGGACTGGCGGCTGGACTGAGCGCGTTTCGGCTCGTCGCGCTCAGTGATTCGCCGGCTGGAAGGTGGCCTGGTGGGCGGCTTCCTCGGCGCGGATCACATGCATCACCGCATTGATGAGGGCGAGGTGGGTGAACGCCTGCGGGAAGTTGCCGAGATGCTGTCCGGTCTTGGCGTCGATCTCCTCGGCGTACAGCTTGAGCGGGCTCGAGTAGGACAGCAGTCGTTCACACAGCGTCTTCGCCCGCGGCAGTTCGCCGATCTCGACGAGGGCCGACACCAGCCAGAACGAGCAGATGGTGAACGTACCCTCTTCGCCGCTGAGGCCGTCGTCGGTCTCCTCGACCCGGTAGCGGAGCACCAGTTCGTTCTCGGTGAGTTCGTCGGCGATCGCGAGAACCGTTGCGCGCACCCGGGGGTCGTCCGGCGGCAGGAATCGCAGCAGCGGGACGAGTAGTAACGAGGCATCGAGCGCGTCGTCGCCGTAACGCTGGGTGAACACCCCGCGCTCGTTGACCCCGTGCGCCAGGACGTCGGCCTTGATCTCCTCCGCGATCGCGGCCCACTCGCGCGCGTGGGCCTGCTCGCCGTGCATCGTCGCGAGGCGTGACCCGCGGTCGAGGGCGACCCAGCACATGACCTTCGAGGACGTGAAATGCTGCGGCTCCCCGCGCACCTCCCAGATGCCGCGGTCGGGATCCTTCCAGTGCTTGATCGCTTCTTCGACCTGGGCCTTCAACACGGGCCACAGCGTCTCCGGCACCGCTTCGTGCGATTTGATGTTGAGGTACACCGAGTCGAGCATCGTGCCCCAGATGTCGTGCTGTGCCTGGTTGTACGCGCCGTTGCCGATACGGACCGGCCGTGCGCCGTCGTAGCCCGAGAGATGGGTCAGCTCTTCCTCTTCCAGGGTGCGTTCGCCGCCGACGCCGTACATCACCTGCAGCGGATGACGTTCACCGTTGGTGATTCCAGAGACATCGGCGATGAAGGAGAAGAAGTCGTCGGCCTCGCGGTCGAGACCGAGCGTGTACAGACCCCACAGGGCGAAGGTCGAGTCACGCACCCACGCATATCGGTAGTCCCAGTTGCGTTCGCCCTGAGGCGTTTCCGGCAGCGACGTGGTCGCGGCGGCGAGCAGCGCGCCGGTCGGGGAGTAGGTGAGTCCCTTCAGCGTGAGGGCCGAACGCTGCAGATGTGAGCGCCACGGATGATCGGGGAAGCTGCCGATGTTGATCCATTGCCGCCACGACTCGCTTGTCGCCCACATCTTCTGGGCGGCTTCCTCGAAGTTCTGCGGCGCCGGCTGCCGGGACCAGCTGAGTGCGACGAAGCGGTTGTCGCCTTCGACGAGCCGGGTACGTGCCCGCGCTTCGCGACCTTCCAGACCCAGCCGGAGGTCCGTGGTGAGTTTCAGGGTGGGCGTGTCGGCATCGGTGTCCCTGGCGGTCGCGATCGCCTCGCCGTAGGCCGGGCCCGAGTACTCCCACTTCGTCGTCCCGCGGTGGTAGTCGAAGGCGGGTTCGCAACTCATGTGCAGTTCGACGGTGCCGGACACGCAGCGCACGGTGCGCAGCAGGATGTGTTCGGCGTCCCAGTCGGTGGGTGTCCGGCGGTGCGTCTTCGAACGACGTTCGTTGTCGTGCCACGGACCCATGACCAGTGCGTCACGGACGATGATCCAACCGGTGTCGGTCTGCCAGGTGGTCTCGACCATCAGGCTGCCGGGCAGGTAGCGCCGATCCACCGGGACGTTCACGCCGTAGGGCGCCAGTCGGAAGTGGCCGGCGCTACGGTCGAGGATGGCGCCGAAGACGCTCGGGGAATCGGGCCGGGGTATGCACATCCACTCGACGGAGCCGTTGCGCGCGATGAGACAGTTGGTCTCGGTGTCGGACAGGAACGCGTAGTCGCCGATCGGCGGGAAGGCGCTCGTGTGCGACGGTGCCGGGGGAGCCGCCGGGGAGACGTCGGCGTCGGCCGCGGTCCCGGATGCCCGCGGCGGCACGGTCGGCAGGGACGTTACGGTGGAGTCATCTGCGACAGACATGAGTTCCATCATTGCGACGGGTTCTCGCCGACGCCACTCGGCTCCCGTGAGCGAGACAGTGGCGGTGATCACGGACTCGGAGCGACGCAGATGCCGCGGACGGGTATACGGCTCCCCGCGGGAACGGATGCACGGATGACGGGGTGATGAGGTGTCGGCGTTCTTCGACTGGTGGGACAGCGTGGAGGAGTGGCTCACGGGCCTGTCCTTCGTGCCCCAGTTGCTGGTGACCGTCGCCGTCGTGATCCCGGTGGCGATCCTCATCGCCTACGTGCTCAGTCTGCTGGTCGACGCCGCTGCCACGCTGGTCGACCGACGCCGCTTCGCCGACGACGACGGGACCGGATTGTGAAGAAGATACTGCGCTCGCCGGTCACCTTCGCGCTGCTGGCGCTGCTGGTCCTGGTCATCATCGCCTGGCTTGTCACGGGCTGAGCGTCCCAAGCTGGTCGTCACCGGTAGATCTGTGGGTTCGGCAACCCTTCGTGACGGCCCTCCGCAGGCTCCGGGCCTCCTCAGGGAGCGGGTGGTGTTCCGGCCCCTGCGCAGTATGACGAACTCGCTGCGCCTTAGGGTGCGCCCACTTTACTGCTCCCTGAGGAGCGAGCTTGCGAGCGTCACGAAGGGTCTTCGCAACCCCGGTCGCCCAGACCCTTCGTGGCTTCGTCGCTATCGCTCCTCGCACCTCAGGGAGCAATGGGGGTCGCTTCTTTCCGCATTAGGGAGCAGGGGTTGTGGGTTTCCCTAGGGACCCACAGCGCGGCGAACTGACGGTTCAATGTCCGGCGGGGACAGCTCGTTGATCCGCCGCCGTGCGGTAGAGCGACCCGATCGCCTCGATGACGTCCGGATGGGTGCCGAGGGGACCGGCGACGAGGGTGTCGTCGACCAGGGCGTCGAGAACCGACTCGACCCGCTCGGTGAGCAGTCCGGCCGACAGGAAGTACGGACTCACCGCGATACGTCGGGCACCGCCGGCGCGGAGTCGGCGCACGGCCGAGACGACGGCGCGATTGTGCGGCCCCAGCTTGGTCGCGAAGACCACCTCGACCGGCCGGTGGAGCCGTGTCGAGAGTTCGATCGCCCGTAGGCGCACCGAACGATCGGCGGCCGGGTCGGAGGACCCGACCGCGGACAGGATCACACCGTCGTGCGGGCCCAGGCCGGCCTCGATCAGACGGTCCGCCAGTGCCCCGGCCAACGACCGGGTCCCCATGACGTCGGTCTGCCGGGCGGTCGGTCGTCGCGACGCGATGATCGACGGTAGGTCGATCTTGTGGTGGTACCCCGCCGACAGCAGCATCGGTACGACGACGGGACCGTGGTGCGGCGAATCCGACCCGCCCAGCTGTCCGAGAACGTCGCCCACGAGTGGCTCGTCGAGGTCGAGATAGGAGAGCACCACCTCGACACCGGGCAGGCTCGACGCGACGGCGTTCCGCACACGGCGCGCGGTCGCGCCGAAGCGCGGATCGCGACTGCCGTGTGCGGCGAGGACGAGAGTCGGTGTCACACCAACTCTTTGAGATGGAGCGGCGCCAAGGCGTCGCCCACGAGGCCTGCGGCCAGCGTGTTCCCGCCCTGCGGGTCGATGAGCAGGAAGCTGCCCGACTCCCGGTTGACCTGGTAGTCGTCGGCCGGGATCGGCTCGGCGGTCTGCACCGAGATCCGCACGATCTGGTTGAGCTCCACCGACTCCGGAGCCTCCATCAGGGCGAGGTTCTGCTCGTCGAACAGCGCGTCGAGGGCGCCGACGATCGCCTGGGTGGTCTTGGTGCCGTGCTTGAGGAGCAGGCGAGCGCCCGGGCGCAGGGGCTTCTCGGCGAGCCAGCAGACCGTTGCGCTGAACTGCTGCAACGGTTCCGGGGCGTCAGCGGCGGCGGCGATGAGGTCACCGCGCGAGATGTCGACGTCGTCTGCCAGCAGGATCGTGACACTGCGTCCGGTGTGCGCGGTGGGCAATTCGCCGTCGGCGGTGTCGATCTGGCTGACGGTGGTCCGCTGCCCCGACGGCAGGACGACCACCTCGTCGCCGACGGAGACCCGGCCGGCGGCGATCTGACCCGCGTAACCGCGGTAGTCGGGGTGTTCCGGCGTGCGGGGACGGATGACGTACTGGACCGGGAATCGCAGGCCGACGTCGTTGCGCTCCACCAGATTGGGCACGGTCTCGAGATGCTCGATGAGTGTGGGCCCGTCGTAGAAGGAGGTCGTCTCCGAGCGGTGGGCCACGTTGTCGCCGTGCAGCGCCGACACCGGGATCGCGGTGACCTGCTCGTCGGACCAGCCCAGCGATCGGGTGAGTTCGGCGAATTCAGCGGAGATCTCGGCGAACACCGACGCCTGATCGGTGACGAGGTCGATCTTGTTGACCGCGAGCACCAGCTGGGGCACGCCGAGCAGGGCCATCACCGCGGCATGGCGGCGGGTCTGGGCGACGACGCCGGTGCGGGCGTCGACGAGCAGGATCACCAGCTGCGCGGTCGACGCACCCGACACCGTGTTGCGGGTGTACTGGACGTGCCCGGGGGTGTCGGCGAGCACGAACGAGCGCGCGGGAGTGGCGAAGTAGCGGTAGGCGACATCGATGGTGATGCCCTGTTCGCGCTCGGCCCGCAGCCCGTCGACGAGCAGCGACAGGTCCGGGGTGTCGAGACCGCGGTCCACCGACGCCTTCGTGACCGCGTCGATCTGGTCGGCCAGAACGGATTTCGTGTCGTACAGCAGGCGGCCCACGAGCGTGGACTTACCGTCGTCGACACTGCCCGCGGTCGCGATGCGGAGGAGATCAGGAGCGTGCTTCATCAGAAATATCCTTCGCGCTTACGGTCTTCCATGGCGGCCTCGGAGACCCGGTCGTCGCCACGGGTGGCGCCACGCTCGGTCAGCCGCGACGCGGCGACCTCGGCGAGTACGGCCTCGTTGTCCGTGGCGTCGGAGAGGACCGCGCCGGTCGAGGAGCCGTCGCCGACGGTGCGGTAGCGCACCGAGAGGCGCTGCACCTCTTCGCCTTCGCGGGGACCGCCCCAGACTCCCGAGGTCATCCACATGCCGTCGCGCTGGTAGACCTCGCGCTCGTGGGCGTAGTAGATCGACGGGAGGAGCACCTGCTCGCGAGCGATGTAGCGCCAGATGTCGAGCTCGGTCCAGTTCGACAGCGGGAACACCCGCACGTGCTCGCCCGGGGCGTGGCGGCCGTTGTAGAGGTTCCACAGCTCGGGGCGCTGTCGCTTCGGGTCCCACTGGCCGAAGGCGTTGCGCAGCGAGAAGATCCGCTCCTTGGCGCGCGACCGCTCCTCGTCGCGGCGACCGCCGCCGAACACCGCGTCGAAACGGTTCTCGGTGATCGCGTCGAGCAGGGGGATGGTCTGCAGCGGGTTGCGGACTCCGTCGGGGCGCTCGGTGAGCCGACCGTCGGCGAGGTAGTCCTCCACCTTGGCCACATGCAGCCGCAGGTTGTGCCGTTCCACGACCTGGTCACGGAACTCGAGGACCTCGGGCAGGTTGTGCCCGGTGTCGACGTGCAGCAGCGAGAAGGGCAGTGGCGCAGGCCAGAACGCCTTGAGCGCGACGTGCAAAAGCACGGTGGAGTCCTTGCCGCCGGAGAACAGGATCACCGGCCGCTCGAACTCGCCCGCGACCTCGCGGAAGATGTGGATCGCCTCGGACTCCAGGGCGTCGAGTGTGGTGAACTCGTCGGCCTCCGCGGCGGCGCCGCTCGTCTGGGCAGCGGCGACGCCGGGCGTCGCCGGAACGGACGGTGTTTCGGTCACGGTCATGCGTGCAGCCCACATTCTGTCTTGGCGCGACCGGCCCAGCGGCCGCTGCGCGGATCGGATCCGGGTTCGGGTTTGGCGGTGCACGGTGCGCACCCGATGGAGGGGTATCCCTCGTCGACGAGCGGATTCACCAGCACGCCGTTGGTGTCGATGTAGTCCTGCATCGTCTCGTCGGACCAGGCCGCGATCGGATTGATCTTGACCAGTCCGAAGCCCTCGTCGAAGGAGATGAGCGGGGCGTTGGCCCGAGTCGGTGCCTCCACACGACGGATGCCCGTGATCCACGCGTCGTACCCGGCGAGTCCGGCCTTGAGCGGCACGACCTTGCGCAGGCGGCAGCATTCGCCCGGGTCGCGCGCGAAGAGGTTGCGCCCCAACAGCTCGTCCTGCTCGGCGACGCTCTGCTCGGGGGTCAGGTTCACCATCTCCACGCCCGGTCGAGCGAAGCGAGGGGCAGAATGGTTATAGACCTGCTCGACGGCGTCGCGGGTGCCGATGGTCTCGGCGAAGTGGTACCCGGTGTCGAGGAAGAGCACCTTGACGGGGTCGCCGTCGAGGAGCTCACGGTCGATGTTCTTCACCGCGAGGTCGACCAGGGCCGCGTCCTGCATGTTCGACGCGACGACGAAGTTGGTGCCGAAGGTCTGCGCGGTCCAGCGGATCAATTCCTCCGGGGTGGCGTCGGAACCGAGGTCTGCAGCACCCTTCTCGGCGATGTCCCGCAGCTGGTCCTCGCTGAAGCGCCGGCCCGTACGGGTGGTGGTCTCGATGGTCATCGCAGCGCCTCCTCATCGGCACGAACGGCCCACTGCGCGAACCGTTCACCCTCTTCGCGTTGGTCGACGAAGTTGCGGACCACGCGCTCGATGTAGTCACCCAGTTCGGTGCCCAGCACCTTGTGCTGGCGCAACTTGCGACCGAAACCCGAGTCCAGGCCCAGGCTGCCGCCGAGGTGGACCTGGAAGCCGTCGGTCTGGTTGCCGTCGGCGTCCTCGACGAGCTGTCCCTTGAAGCCGATGTCGGCGATCTGCGACCGTCCGCACGAGTTGGGGCAGCCGTTGATGTTCACCGTGATCGGCACGTCGAGCTGCGCGTTGATGTCGGCCAGCCGCTCGTCCAGTTCCGGGGCGAGGACCTGCGAGCGCTTGCGGGTCTCGGTGAACGACAGCTTGCAGAATTCGATGCCGCTGCACGCCAGCAGGTTCCGGCGCCACCGCGTGGGCCGGCCGTGCAGGCCGAGCGGCTTGAGCTCGTCGATCAGCCACTCGACCTTGTCGTCGGGGACGTCGAGGACGATCAGCTTCTGGTACGGGGTGAAGCGCACACGGTCGGAACCGGCCTCGGCGACCGCGTCGGCGGTCTTGGTCAGGATCGTGCCCGAGACGCGACCGGCGATGGGGGAGAAGCCGATCGCGTTGAGCCCGTTGCTCAGCTTCTGCACACCGATGTGGTCGATCGGGCGCTCGGGCTTCTCCGGCGCCGGGCCGTCGATCAGCTTGCGACCCAGGTACTCGTCCTCGAGCACCTGGCGGAACTTCTCGATGCCCCAGTCCTTGACGAGGAACTTCAGCCGCGCCTTGGCGCGCAGACGCCGGTACCCGTAGTCGCGGAAGATCGAGACCACGGCCTCCCAGACGTCGGGCACTTCGTCGAGCGGCACCCAGGCGCCGACGCGCTGGGCGAGCATCGGGTTGGTGGACAGTCCGCCGCCGACCCAGAGGTCGAGTCCGGGGCCGTGCTCGGGATGCACGACGCCGACGAACGCGACGTCGTTGATCTCGTGGACCACGTCCTGCTGGCCCGAGATCGCGGTCTTGAACTTGCGCGGCAGGTTCGAGTACTTCGGGTCGCCGATGTAGCGGCGCACGATCTCGTCGATGGCCGGGGTGGGGTCGAGGACCTCGTCGAGGGACTCGCCTGCGAGCGGCGAACCCAGCACGACGCGGGGGCAGTCGCCGCAGGCCTCGGTGGTCTGCAGCCCCACGCCCTCGAGGCGCTCCCAGATGGTCGGGACGTCTTCGATGCGGATCCAGTGGTACTGGACGTTCTCCCGGTCGGAGAGGTCGGCGGTGTCGCGGGCGAACTCGGTGGAGATCTCACCGAGGGTGCGCAGCTGAGCGACGTTGAGCGCACCGCCGTCGCAGCGCACCCGCATCATGAAGTGGCTGTCTTCGAGGATGTCGATGTTCTCGTCGCCGGTCCAGGTGCCGTCGTAACCCTCGGCGCGCTGGGTGTAGAGACCCCACCAGCGCATCCGGCCGCGCAGGTCCTGTCTGTCGATCGAGTCGAAACCCTGCTTGGAATAGATGTTCTCGATGCGCGCACGCACGTTGAGCGGGTTGTCGTCCTTCTTGACCTGCTCGTTCGGGTTCAGCGGCTCGCGATAACCGAGCTTCCACTGACCCTCGGCGCGGCGCTTGGTCGGACGGGCCTTGCGGGCCGGGCGCGCGGGCTTCGCGGCGGCCGGCTCTGCAGCGGCAGCGTCGTTCGGTGCACCCGGACCGGAAGCGGCGGGGGCGTCGGTGGTGGACGTCATGAACTCTCCTGTGCCGGCGCACAGGGCCGGCGTTCGTTGCACGAGTTACGGGCTGAAACGTGCCGGCATCCCCAGGGAATCGGGGACAAATCGGGGCCGAGACGTCGCTAGATGCGACAGAAAGCGCTGTTGACGCGCTTGAGATCAATGTGGCGGCGAGCTGCGAGCCACACCCCGGGGAAAATCACGCGGTCCATAGTGCCACGCTCCCTATCGGCTCGTCTACTTGGGGTTATTTTCCATCATGATGATGGAAACCAGGCCGGCCTCGACGCCTGCCTGCGCCGCACAACGCCGTCGAGTACTGCGCTGTTCCCGATCTGGGCGACGATTTCCTTCCACGTCGCCGCGATCGGCATCATGGAACGGTGAACGTCGACACCACCACCATCGCAGCCGACCTGGTTGCCGCTGCGTGCCGCGAGGTCGACACGGACGTACCACTCGCGCTGTACCTGCACGTCCCGTTCTGCGCGACCCGGTGTGGGTACTGCGACTTCAACACCTATACGGCGGGCGAACTCGGTTCGTCGTCGTCGCCGGAATCGTGGCAGCACGCGGTCGCCCGCGAACTCGAGGCGGCGTCGCGGATGCTGGCCCCCGGCCGGCCGGTCTCGACGATCTTCGTCGGCGGGGGCACCCCGTCGCTGCTCGGCGGCGACGGTCTCACACGACTCCTCGACGCCGTCCGGGTCCACTTCGACCTGTCCGACGACGTCGAGATCACCACCGAGTCGAATCCGGAGTCGACCTCGCCGGAGTTCTTCGACGACCTCCGCTCCGCCGGTTTCACCCGCATCTCGCTCGGCATGCAGTCGGCCGCCGCACACGTGCTCCGGCTGCTCGATCGCACGCACACCCCGGGTCGGGCGGTTGCGGCCGCCAGGGAGGCACGAGCGGCCGGGTTCGACCACGTCAACCTCGACCTGATCTACGGCACGCCCGGCGAGACCGACGCCGACCTGCACGCCACCGTTGATGCGGTGCTCGACGCCGGGGTCGACCATGTGTCGGCCTACGCGCTGATCGTCGAGGACGGCACCGCGCTCGCCCGCCGCATCCGGCGCGGGGAGATGCCAGCACCCGACGACGACGTCCTCGCCGACCGCTATCAGATCCTCGACCGTCGTCTGCGTGCGGACGGACTCGACTGGTACGAGGTGTCGAACTGGGCGCGCGGCGAGAAGTCGGTGTGTCGTCACAACATCGCCTACTGGCACAGCAACGACTGGTGGGGCATCGGTCCGGGGGCGCATTCCCACGTCGCCGGCGTGCGCTGGCTGAACGCCAAACATCCTGCGCGCTATGCGAAGTCGCTGGCGGACGGGGTCTTGCCGATCGCTTCGGCAGAACAGCTGACCCCCGAGGACCGGCACCTCGAGGCCGTCATGCTGACCACCCGGTGCCGCAGCGGACTGCCGCGCGACCTCCTCGACGACGCCGAGACCGCGCATGCCGAACAGCTCCGGGCCGCCGGACTGCTCACCGCGGCCGACGACGCCTACGTGCTCACCGACGCGGGTCGGTTGCTGGCCGACGGCGTGATCCGCCGCGTGCTCTGGGGCTGACGCGGGGCCGGTTGTCGGCCTACCAGCTCTGATCGGGGCGAGGCGGACTCGTCCAGCCCGTCGATCGCGCACCGCGCCGATGCGCACCGGGGCCGTCGGGCGTGGTCGGGGGCCGGCGCGCCGGGATCTCGGCGGTGTCTTCGAGTTGCTCGTCGAGGGGTTTGGCCGCGTCGGACAGGTCCAGGGCGTCGAGGTCGAGGGTGCGGGCGTGGATGATGTGGCGGTTGCGCAATGCCGACCGGACGGCGCGATGCAGGCCGTCCTCCAGATAGAGCTCGCCCTCCCACCGCACGACGTGGGCGAACAGGTCGCCGTAGAAGGTGGAGTCCTCGCTGAGGAGCTTGTCCAAGGCGAGGACCTTGGTGATCGGCGTCAGCTGGTCGAGCCGGAGTTGCCGCGGCGGGATCTTGGCCCAGCCACGCGTCGACAGCCCGTGGTCGGGATAGGGCTTGCCCTCCCGCACCCCCTTGAAGATCATGCGAACTCCTCCGACGCCCGTGCCTCGACGATTGCTGATCTGCGACGACGCGTCGACGGTCAGTGCGCGACACCACGCCGTGGCACGGTGATCGCGATCCCATTTCGTACTATGGAACGCACCCAACTGTATGGCAGGGACCCGAGTCAGGAGGTGTGCCGCGTGTCTACCACCGATGATCGTCGCTTCGAGATCTTGCGTGCGATCGTGACCGACTACGTCGACACGCAGGAACCGATCGGTTCGAAGGCGCTCGTGGAGCGACACCAGCTGGGGGTGTCGAGTGCCACCGTCCGCAACGACATGGCGGTCCTGGAGGCAGAGGGATACATCACCCAGCCGCACACCAGCTCCGGCCGGGTGCCCACCGACAAGGGCTACCGGATGTTCGTCGATCGGATCAGCGAGATCAAGCCGCTGTCGGCCGCCGAGCGCCGGGCGATCCTCTCGGTGCTCGACTCCGGCGTCGACCTCGACGACGTGCTCCGGCGCTCGGTGCGGCTCCTTGCCCAGCTGACGAGACAGGTCGCGGTCATCCAGTACCCGGTCTTGTCGGCGGCGACCGTGCGTCACCTCGAGGTCGTCACCCTGTCTCCGTCGCGCCTGCTGCTGGTCGTCATCGTCGACAACGGCCGGGTCGAACAGCGCATGGTGGCGCTGAGCGAAGACCACGATGAGGACGAGATCGCCCGGTTGCGCGATCTGTTCTCGGCCGCACTGCACGGCAAACGCCTCGAAGCCGCGTCGGCCGCGGTGGCCGAGCTCGCCAATTCCGCGCCTGAGGATCTGCGCGGAGCGGTCCTCAACATCGCCACCGTGCTGGTGGAGACCCTCGTCGAACGCGGTGACGACCGGCTGGTGCTCGGCGGCACGTCGAACCTCGCGCGGTCGGCGGCCGACTTCACCCCCGTCGTCGGCGGGATGGACACCGTTCTCGAGGCGCTCGAGGAGCAGGTGGTGGTGCTCAAGATCTTGGCGACAACCCAGGACATGGGCCAGGTCACGGTGCAGATCGGCGAGGAGACCCGGACCGAGAACCTGCGTGGCACCTCGGTCGTGTCGACAGGGTACGGTGCTTCGGGAACCGTGTTCGGCGGCGTCGGTGTGCTCGGCCCCACACGGATGGACTATCCGGGAACCATCGCCTCGGTGGCGGCCGTTGCCAAGTACATCGGCGAGGTGCTCGCCGAACGATGATCGCTGTTTTTCCATGATCGCTGTCGGGCATACCGCAGCGTCGACGGCGGCCGCTCGCGACACCGAGCCGGGACGACGACGGGGACGGCCGGTCCACCCGCGCGTCGCGCGATCGTGAGAGCACCCGCCGCCAGGCACCAACTGAGACCGAAGGATCACTACAACCGTGGCACGTGACTACTACGCAATCCTGGGAGTGGCGAAGGGCGCCAGTGATCAGGAGCTCAAGCGCGCCTACCGCAAGAAGGCGCGGGAGCTGCACCCCGACGTCAACCCGGGCAACGAAGACGAGTTCAAAGAGGTCAGCACCGCCTACGAGGTGCTGACCGATCCGGAGAAGCGTCGCATCGTCGACGCCGGCGGTGATCCGCTGGCCGGCGCCGGTGCGGGCGGCTTCGGCGGTTTCGGTGGCGGCGGCGGGGGATTCGGCGACGTCTTCGAGGCGTTCTTCGGCAACGGCGGTGCCTTCGGCGGCGGTGGCGGGGGCTTCGGCTCGGGCCGCGGACCCAAGTCCCGTGTCCAGCCGGGTGAGCCGGCACTGGTGAACGTGACCCTGGATCTCGCCGAGTGCGCCAAGGGTGTCGCCAAAGAGATCACCGTCGACACCGCGATCCTCTGCGACGTGTGTACCGGCTCGGGAACCAACGGCGACAGCAAGCCGGTCACCTGCGACATCTGCAAGGGCGCCGGGGAGATCCAGTCGGTGCAGCGTTCCTTCCTCGGGCAGGTCATGACCGTGCGCGAGTGCCCGACCTGCCACGGCGTCGGCGAGGTCATCCCCGACCCCTGCCACAAGTGCGGCGGCGACGGACGCTACCGCTCGCGGCGCACGATGACCGTGCGCATCCCCGCCGGGATCGAGAACGGCATGCGTGTCCGCCTCACCGGGCAGGGTGAGGTGGGTCTCGGCGGCGGCCCGGCCGGCGATTTGTACGTCGAGGTCGCCGAACGGCCGCACGAGGTGTTCCTGCGCGACAAGGACGACCTGCACTGCACCGTCAAGGTCCCGATGGCCGACGCCGCGCTCGGTGCCGAGTTCGAGGTGGAGACGATTCTCGGCGATCCGGTCACCGTGACGGTCGCGCCCGGCACGCAGCCGGGCCAGATCGTGAAGCTGCGCGGGCAGGGCATGCCGCACGTCAGTTCCGGTGTGCGCGGCACCATGCACGTCCACCTCGACGTCGTCGTACCGACCAGACTCGATGCGGCGCAGACCGAAGCACTGAAGAAGTACCGCAAGATCGCCGCCGACGAGATCGAGGTCGTCAACACCTCGGCGGCCGCGGCGCCCGGCGGCCTCTTCTCGCGGCTGCGCAACGCGTTCGCCGGGAAATAGGCACCTGGTGTCCGCGGCGGCGATCTCCGAGTGGATGTGCGCGTTCGGGACGGCGGGTACGCGGTGAGTCCACCGCTGTTCTGGGCGGACTCCGTGCCCGCGCCCGGCGCTGACCTGATCCTGAGCGGCGCCGAGGGTCGTCACGCGGTCACCGTCGCCCGGCTGGGCGTCGGCGAACGGATCCTCGTCGGCGACGGCGCCGGCTCGGTCGGCGGTTGCGAGATCCGGGAGATCACCGCCAAGGACACACTGGTGGCGACCGTCCACGACCTCGCGTTCGAGGCTCGCCCGACCCCGCAGGTGACCGTGGTGCAGGCGCTCCCGAAGTCGGAGCGGTCCGAGCTCGCGGTCGACCTCGCCACCGAGGCCGGCGCCGACGTCATCGTGCCGTGGCAGGCGCTGCGGTGCGTGTCGCGGTGGACGGGCAAGGCGGACAAGGGCGTGGCCAAATGGCGGGCCGCGGCCTCGGCAGCTGCCAAACAGAGCCGTCGACCATGGATTCCGGAGATCACCGACCTCGCGACCACCATCGACGTCCGGGCCCGCTGCGCGGACGCCGTGGCGCGGGGAGGGGTCGTCGCCGTCCTGCACGAGGAAGCCGCGCAACCCCTGGCCCGGCTACCCCTCGCCGACGCCACCGAGATCCTGCTCGTGGTCGGGCCCGAGGGCGGACTCGACGCCGGCGAGGTCGCCGACCTGACCGCGCTCGGTGCGAACTCGGTCGTGCTCGGCCCCGAGGTGTTGCGTACGTCGACGGCCGCCGCGGTGGCCCTCGGCGCGATCGGGGTGCTCACCCGCCGGTGGGCCCGATGAGTGTCGTCGGACGCCGTTCGGTGCGTCGGACCAAGATCGAATACGGCTCTGCGCCTTCCCAATTCGGGCACCTGTACGTGCCTTCCGAGGGGCTCGACGCCGCGACGCCGACGCGGCTCGTGGTGCTTGTCCACGGCGGGTCCTGGTCTGTCGAGTTCGGGTCGACGACCCAGACCGCGATCGCCCGGATGCTCGCCGAACGCGGGGCGGCGGTGTGGAACATCGAGTACCGCCGGGTGGGTGAAGAGGGCGGCGGGTGGCCGAATACCGGCCGGGATGTCCTCGACGCGCTCGGTGCCCTGGACGGTCCCGTCCGCGACCTGCTCCCGCCCGGCGCTGTCGACTTCGCCTCGACCGCGGTCGTCGGGCATTCCGCGGGTGGTCAGCTCGCGGTCTGGGCCGTCGGTCAGCTCGGAGCCCGGACCGCCACGGCCACCATCACCACCGTGATCGCCCAGGCGGCCGTGCTCGACACCGTCGGCGCAGCGGACCGGGAGTCGGTGCGGGCGTTCATGGGTCGGCCGTTCAGCGAGTCGCCGCGCCGCTACTCCGACGCCTCACCACTGCTGGCGCCGGTGGTCGACGCCCACGTCGTCGCGATCCACGGCGACGCCGATGACCTGATCCCGGTCGAGTCCAGCCGCCGGTACGTCGACGCCGCGATCGCACGCGGACAGTCCGCCGAACTCATCGTCGTCCCCGGTGAGGGGCACGAGGCCTTCGTCGATCCGCGCAGCGTCGGCACGCGACAGACGATCCGCGTGCTCGGGATCTGACGGAAATATTGCCTGCTGATCGGCTGTTGCACCGCGATACACTGACCACACCCCTGCCGCCGCGACCGCGTCGGCCGGGGGCGCCGCATCCAGAACCGAACATCCATCCGGACCAGAACACCAGGAGTGATTTCATACGTGAGTGACGACAACCCCGACCAGAGCGGGCAATCCAGCCGTACGCAGCCGCGCCGGTCTGGGGTCACATCCACTGTCGAAGTCTCTCCCGGAGTCGTGTTCGGGCTGCTCGGCGCGAGTGACGTCAACCTGCGTACCCTCGAGCAGCTCCTGCCCGCCGACATCCACGTCCGCGGCAACCAGGTGACATTGACCGGTGAACCCGCCGAGGTAGCCGCGTCCGAGCGCGTCATCGCCGAACTCGTCGACCTCGTCGGGCGCGGAACCCCGCTGACACCAGATCTCGTCCGGCACAGCGTCTCGATGCTGTCCGATGGCACCGAGGAATCGCCCGCCGATGTGCTGTCACTGGACATCCTGTCGCGCCGCGGCAAGACGATTCGGCCCAAGACACTCAACCAGAAGCACTATGTCGACGCGATCGACGAGCACACCATCGTGTTCGGTCTGGGCCCGGCCGGCACCGGCAAGACCTATCTGGCGATGGCCAAGGCCGTGCAGGCGCTGCAGTCGAAGTCGGTCAACCGCATCATCCTGACGCGGCCGGCGGTCGAGGCCGGCGAACGTCTCGGCTTCCTGCCGGGCACGCTGAGCGAGAAGATCGACCCGTACCTGCGCCCGCTGTACGACGCGCTGCACGACATGATGGACCCCGACGCGATCCCGAAGCTGATGGCGGCCGGGGTCATCGAGGTCGCGCCGCTGGCCTATATGCGCGGCCGCACCCTGAACGACGCGTTCATCATCCTCGACGAGGCGCAGAACACCACGAGCGAGCAGATGAAGATGTTCCTCACGCGCCTCGGTTTCGGTTCCAAGGTCGTCGTGACCGGTGACGTCACCCAGGTGGACCTGCCCGGCGGCGCCCGCAGCGGTCTCCTCGCCGCGTCGGAGATCCTCGAGGGCATCGACGACATCCACTTCGCCCGCCTCACCAGCCAGGACGTGGTCCGGCACCGCCTGGTCGCCGACATCGTCGACGCCTACGGGCGGGCCGAGGAGGCACAGCGGGGTCTGCCCAACACGGCCATCGGCGGCAATCGCGCCGCACGCCGGGCGGCGGCGCAGGGTCGTCGCTCATGAGCATCGAACTGGCCAACGAATCCGGGGTCGAGGTCCCGGCCGAGTTGATCATCGACGCCGCGCGTTTCGCGGTCACCGCGATGGACGTGAACCCGGCCGCATTGCTGTCGGTGCTGTGTGTCGACGAGGACACCATGGCCGACATGCACGTCCAGTGGATGGACCTGCCGGGCCCGACCGATGTCATGAGTTTCCCGATGGACGAACTGGTGCCCGGCGGCCGGCCGGATGCGACCGACCCGGGCCCGGCGATTCTCGGGGACATCGTGCTGTGCCCGGACTTCGCCCGGAAACAGGCGCGCGAGGCCAAGCGGTCCTTCGAGCACGAGCTCGCCATGCTGACCATCCACGGAGTGCTCCACCTCCTCGGCTACGACCATGCCGAGCCGGAGGAGGAGCGCGAGATGTTCGGACTGCAGAACCGCATCCTCGACGCGTTCTACGCCGACCGTCACCGTCGCGCCCAGGAGCAACGACAGACCGACCGCGATTCCCGGCTGCTGTCCAACATCGGGTTCACCGGAGCCGAGGGAGATTCACCGACCCCCGGTGCCCAGTCGGTGCCCGAGCAGTCGCGGTCCGAGGAGGACCGAGGGTGACCTCCGACTACTGGTTCATCGTGGCGGCAGTTGTGTTGATCGTGGTGGGCGGCGTCTTCGCGGCCGTCGACACCGCGGTGTCGACGGTGTCGAACGCCCGGGTCGACGACATGGTCCGGGAAGGGCGGGCCGGTGCGCGCCGCCTGGCGGGCATCCTCGAGGCGCGTGCGACCTATGTCGGCCTCGTGGTGCTGCTCCGAGTCGTGTGCGAGGCCGCGGCGGTCGCGCTCGTCGCGGTCGCCGCGACGCAGCTGATCGGCGTCGGCGGGGGACTGGCGGTGGCCATCGCCGCCATGACGGTCGTCTCGTACGTCGCCGTCGGCGTCGGCCCCCGCACCCTCGGCCGGCAGCACGCGTACACGATCGCGCTGTCGTCGTCGTACCTGTTGTTCGCGCTCGGCGTGCTGCTCAAACCGCTGACCCGGCTGTTGATCCTGATCGGCAACGCCCTCACCCCGGGTCGCGGGTTCCGCAACGGTCCGTTCGCCACCGAGGTCGAGTTGCGCGAGGTCGTCGACCTCGCCGAGGCCTCGGGCGTCGTCGCGGCCGACGAGCGCCGGATGATCCAGTCGGTCTTCGACCTCGGCGACACCAGTGCCCGCGAGGTGATGGTCCCGCGCCCGGAGATGGTGTGGATCGAGGCCGACAAGACCGCGCTGCAGGCCACGAGTCTCGCGACGCGGTCCGGACATTCGCGGATCCCGGTGATCGGGGAGAACACCGACGACGTCCTGGGCATCGTGTACCTCAAGGATCTGGTGGCGCGCACGGTCGCCCAGCGGATCGATCCCACGACCCTCCGCGTGGTCGACGTGATGCGCGAGGCCGAGTTCATCCCCGACTCCAAGCCACTGGACCGGGTCCTCGCCGACATGCAGCGAGAGCGCAACCACATGGCGATGCTCGTCGACGAGTACGGCGGCATCGCCGGGCTGGTGACCATCGAGGACGTGCTGGAGGAGATCGTCGGCGAGATCACCGACGAGTACGACATCGACGAGCTCGCACCGGTCGAAGACCTGGGCGACGGGTCGTACCGGGTGTCGGCACGACTGCCGGTGGAGGATCTCGGCGAGCTGTTCGGCGTCGAGATCGCCGAGGAAGAGGTCGAGACGGTCGGCGGACTCGTCGGTCTGGAACTGGGGCGGGTGCCACTGCCCGGCGCCCGGGTGGAGTCGCACGGGCTGCAGCTGGTGGCCGAGGGTGGGCCCAATCGCCAAGGGCGCCAACGCATCATCACGGTGCTGGTCACCCGGGTCCCCGACGTGGACGAGGATTCCCGACGCGACGAGCACGGCGGGCAGTCGAGTCGATCGCAGGGACGTGCCGAGCGCACCACGGGCAACGCCCACGACGACCAGGACACGGACACCGCCGGCCAGGAGCGCGCAGGCGAGTCGAGAGCAAGGATGAACCAGTGACCGAGACCCTCTCCGACGAGGATCGCAAGCTCGTGGTGCTCGCCCGAGGTGCGCTGGCGCGCGCCGAGTCGCCCTCGGGCGCGGCGGTCCGGGACGGCGACGGTCGCACCTACGCCGGGGCCGACGTGCGGACCCGCTCGCTGACCCTCACCGGACTCCAGGTCGCGGTGGCGTCGGCGATCTCGAGCGGCGCCCGCTCCTTCGAGGCGGCGGTCGTCGTCAACGGTGACGCCGGCGACCCGGGCCTGGACACCCTGCACGAGCTGAGCCCGGAGGCCTATGCGGTCCTCACCGACACCGCGGGTCGTCCTCAGCAGCGGCTGGGGCGCGCGGATGCCTGAGTTCCGTTCGGGCTTCGTCTGTTTCGTGGGCAGGCCCAACACCGGCAAATCCACGCTCACCAACGCCCTGGTCGGCGAGAAGATCGCGATCACCTCGAATCGTCCGCAGACCACCCGCCACACCATCCGCGGGATCGTCAACCGGCCCGACGCCCAGCTGATCCTCGTCGACACCCCGGGCCTGCACCGACCGCGCACCCTGCTGGGTCAGCGCCTGAACGACCTCGTCCGCGACACCTACTCCGAGGTCGACGTGATCGGAGTCTGCATACCGGCCGACGAGGCCATCGGTCCGGGTGACCGGTGGATCATCTCGCAGGTCCGCGAGATGGCGCCGCGCACGACGATCGTCGGGGTGGTCACCAAGATCGACCGGGTCGGGCCGGAGCAGGTGGCCAAACAGCTGCTCGCGCTGTCGGAGGTACTCGGGCCGGACTCGGAAGTGGTTCCGGTGTCGGCGAAGTCGGGCAAGCAGCTCGACGTGCTGTCCGACGTGCTCGTGAGCCTCATGGAGGAAGGCCCCGCGTTCTACCCGGACGGCGAACTCACCGACGAACCCGAACAGGTGCTGATGGCGGAGTTCATCCGCGAGGCCGCGCTCGAGGGGGTGCACGACGAGCTGCCGCACTCGCTGGCCGTCGTCATCGAAGAGGTCATCGATCGTGAGGACCGCGACCCCGACCTACCGCCGATGGTCGACGTCCACGCCGTGCTGTTCGTCGAACGCGACAGCCAGAAGGGCATCATCATCGGCCGCAAGGGCGCGCGTCTGAAGGAGGTCGGTACAGTTGCCCGCGCACAGATCGAGCGGCTGCTGGGCACCAAGGTGTACCTGGATCTGCACGTGAAGGTCGCCAAGGACTGGCAACGCGACCCCAAGCAGTTGCGTCGATTGGGTTTCTAGCAGCGTGTTCCTGACGGCCCGGCGCCGGCAGGGGCAGCCTGCGGGGAGGTACGCCGATGGGAACGCACGAATCGCCACAACAGCCGGGGGACGATTCCGGCCGCGGAGCGCATGAGGCGCCCGACACCGACCAGCCGACCGGTCGCACCATCGCCGGCGTCCTCGGATCGCCGCGTTTCTGGCTGGCACCGTTGGCTCTCGTCGCGGTGATGTTCTCGCTGATGGCCGCGCTGTACATGGCGGCGGTCGTCGACCCGCAGCGTCACCTTCACGACTTCCCCGTCGCCCTGGTGCAGGAGGACGCGGGTGGTGAGGTGCAGAACGCAGACGGACAGTCCACGCCGCAGAACTTCGGCGACCAGGTCGCCGAGGGCATCATCTCCTCGGCGGCGCAGAATGGGATCGTCGTGACCCGCACCGACCGCTCGACCGCGCTGTCCGAACTCAACAGCGGCAAGGTGTACGGCGTCATCGTCGTCGGGTCCAATTTCACGAATCGGGCGGTCGCACTGGGCCGGTCGACGGTCCTCACCGCCGAACCGGCGAAACCGACCATCGACATCTTCATCAACCGGGGCTCCGGGGCGTTCGCGTCGTCGATCACCACCACCCTCGCCGATCAGGTCCGTGAACGGGTCAACGAGCAGGTGGGCGCGCAGCTGACCGAACAGGTCCGTACCCAGCTCGAGCGCAACGACATCACCTTCACCGGCGCGGCGCAGGTCGCGCTCGCGACCCCGGTGGCCGTCGAGGTGTCCGAGCCGACCCCGCTTCCCGAGGGTGCGGGCAACGGATTGTCAGCGTTCTATCTGACCCTGCTGCTCGTCCTCGCCGGCTTCACCGGGGCGATGATGGTCAGCATCGTGGTCGACGGCATGCTCGGCCAGACCCCCATCGAGTACGGGCCGTTCTATCAGCTGCGCGAGCGGCTCGCGATCAGCCGGTGGGCGACGCTCGCGGCGAAGTGGACGATCATGTTCCTGGTCGCAGTGGTGCTCTCGACCCTGTTCATCGCCGTCGGCGCGATGGTCGGGACGTCGATCCCGAACGGCTTCGTGCTCTGGATGCTCTCGGTCCTCGGCATCTTCGCCGTCGGCGTGAGCGCGAGCGCGATGATGGCGGTGTTCGGCAACCCCGGTCTGCTGTTCAATCTGCTCTTCTTCGTGGTGTTCGGCCTGCCGTCGTCGGGCGGGACGCTACCGCTGGAGGCGAGTCCGCGCCTCTTCGAGTGGATCGCCGCGATCGAGCCGATGCACGTGATCTACCTCGGCGTGCGTGCTGTCCTGTACTTCGACGCCGACCTGTCGGCGGGGTTGGGCCGATCGATCATCCAGTGCTTCATCGGCTTGCTCGTCGGCGTGCTCCTCGGTCTGCTCGGCACCAAGTTCTACGACCGCAAGGGCTGGCACCGATACCCGGGTGGGATGACGCTGTCGCCGAAGCTGGACAAGATCGTCAACGCCGGCTGACACGGGCGGCGCCGCCTCGCCCCGACCGTTCACCTGGGTCTGACACGGTGGCCGGATGGGTAAACCCGTCGTCATGTCGATCCCCGAATTGTCCTCGGCCCTGCACGAACTGCGGGACGACCTCGATCGCGCCGAGGAGCAGGCCGCCTCGCTCATCGCTGCGGTCGCCGACCAGCACCGGGACAGCGCCCGCAACCTCGTGCACTACGTCGCGGTGCGACGCCGCGATCTGCGTCCGCTGCAGGAGTCGATGTCCGCGCACGGACTGTCGAGTCTCGGCCGGATGGAGTCGATCGTCTATTCGTGGATCGAGACGGTCATCGAGACGCTGGACGCCCTGGTCGAGGGGCGCACCCGGCATCCGATCTGGGGTGACCTCGCGGGCGGGGTGCGGACCCTGACGCGTAATCGCGACCGGCTCCTCGGGCGCGTGCATCCCGGTGGCGGCGATGACGCCATCGTCGACGGACCCGGTGACGAGCACGGCGAGCGGGCCACCCGTGTGATGGTCACGATGCCGACCCAGGCCGCCGACGACCCCGACCTCGTCCGCGCCATGGGTGCCGCCGGAATGGACGTCGCGCGGGTGAACTGCGCACACGACGGCCCGGCCGAGTGGGCGCGGATGATCGAGTCGGTGCGTGCTCTACCCGGCCGGGTGCGGGTGGCGATGGATCTCGCCGGTCCGAAGTTGCGCACCGGCCCGCTCGAATCGGGACCGAAGGTGATCAAGGTCAAACCGGTCCGCGCCGACGATGGCACCGTCGAACGGCGGTCGCGGGTGCGGCTCAGTGCCGCACCGTTCGATCCCGGCGCACGCCTGCCCGACGGCATCGACGCGGTCATCCCGGTACGCGCACTCGCCGACGTCGTGCAGGGAGACCGGTTGCGCCTACGGGACGCTCGTGGTCGCCGACGGCGACTCGAGGTGGTCGCGGTGTCCGAGGCGGGGATCGACGTCGAATGCGATCGCACCGTCTACTACGAGACGGGTACGCCGATCGGGTTGTCGGGCTCTGCCGACGCCGCTCCGATCGTCGTCGACGATCTGCCCGAGAAGCGTCAGCATCTGCTCGTGCGCACCGGTGACGAGATCCGGTTGCAGCGCGACCTCACGCCGACACCGGCGACCCGGACCGGGCCGCATCGGATCGGATGCGAGCTCGGGGACGCCTTCGACGACGTCGAGGCGGGCCATCGGGTGTTGTTCGACGACGGCAAGATCGCCGGGCGAGTGCGGGAGAAGCTCGACGACGAGATCGTGGTCGACGTCGAGCGTGCCGCGCCGGGTGGGACGAAACTCCGCGCCGAGAAGGGCATCAACCTTCCGGACACGACGCTGCACATCCCGGCGCTCACCGCGTCGGACCGCGATGACCTCGAGTTCGTCGCGGTACATGCCGACATGGTGAACTGCTCGTTCGTCCGTTCCCCGGAGGATGTGGCCGACCTCATCGACGAACTGAACCGTCGCGGTGCGTCCGATGTGGGCATCGTGCTGAAGATCGAGACCAGGGCGGCCTTCGGGTCGCTCCCGCAGATGCTGCTCGAGGCGATGCGCTGGGACGCGGTCGGGGTCATGATCGCTCGCGGCGACCTGGCCGTCGAGGTCGGGTTCGGCCGGCTCGCCGAAGTGCAGGAGGAGATCCTCTGGCTGTGCGAGGCCGCGCATGTCCCCGTCATCTGGGCGACACAGGTGCTCGACGGACTGGCCAAGAAGGGCGTGCCGTCCCGGGCCGAGGTCACCGACGCCGCGATGAGCCGGCGCGCGGAGGGCGTGATGCTGAACAAGGGGCCTTATATCGTCGAGGCCATCGAGGCGCTGACGTCGATCCTCGACCGGATGGGTGGTCATGTCGAGAAGAAGCGCTCGCTGCTGCGGCCGCTGACCTCGTTCGACATCGATCCGGGGTAGGCCGGCGGGCATGTCGGGGCACGTCGTGTCGGTACCCGGTGGGAGAATGTCCCGGTGAGGTTCTACCGGGATGAGGCCGTCGTGCTGCGCCAGCACAAGCTGGGCGAAGCCGACCGCATCATCACGCTGCTCACCGCCGAGCACGGTCTCGTGCGCGCGGTCGCCAAGGGCGTGCGGCGGACGCGGTCCAAGTTCGGCGCCCGGCTCGAACCCTTCGCTCACATCGACGTACATCTGTACCCCGGCCGCAGCCTCGACGTGGTCACCCAGGTCCACAGCCTGCACGCCTTCGCCGACGCCATCGTCGCCGACTACGGGCGCTACACCACGGCCTGCGCGGTCCTCGAGACCGCGGAGCGGCTCGCGGGTGAGGAACGAGCGCCCACCCGTCAGCTGCACCGGCTGACGGTCGGGGCGTTGGCCGCGCTGGCCGACGACCGCCGGCCGCGAGAACTGATCCTCGACGCCTACCTGCTGCGCGCGATGTACAGCGCGGGCTGGATGCCGGCGCTCGAGGAGTGCGCGCGGTGCGCGACACCCGGCCCCCACCGCGCTTTCCACGTCGCCGCCGGCGGCGCCGTCTGTCTGCCGTGCCGGCCACCCGGATCGGCGACCCCCTCGCCCGGCGTGCTCGACCTCATGGAGGCCCTGTTCCGCGGTCGGTGGGATGAGGTCGTCGACGCCACGCCGTCGCTGCGTCGACAGGCCAGCGGACTCACCGCCGCGCATCTGCAGTGGCATCTGGAACGCCAGCTCCGAACCCTGCCGCTGATCGAACGCACCGCCCCTCATAGGCTGATGGAGACGGGTGTGGACACGGGCGTGAGGAGGGTCGACGATGGCGTTGCGGCCGGGTAGTTCGGCGAAGGGACGCAAGGCCGCGAGCCTCCGGACGGATGTCCGTCCCCCCGATCCGCATCCGAGCGGTGCCCGGCCCCCGGCGATCCCCGCGGAGTTCGTGCCCAAGCACGTGGCGCTGGTGATGGACGGGAACGGGCGCTGGGCCACCGACCGCGGGTTCCCGCGCACCGAGGGGCACAAGCGCGGCGAGGCCGTGTTGATGGACACCGTCTGCGGCTGTATCGAATTGGGGGTCGGCTGGCTCTCCGCCTACGCGTTCTCCACCGAGAACTGGTCGCGCAGCCCCGACGAGGTGAAGTTCCTCATGGGCTTCAACCGCGACGTCATCCGCCGTCGACGCGATGAGATGCACGAGATGGGCGTCCGGGTGCGCTGGGCCGGACGCCGACCCCGGTTGTGGCGCAGCGTGATCCGGGAACTCGAGATCGCCGAGGAGATGACCCGCGACAACACCGTCATGACGCTCACGATGTGCGTCAACTACGGCGGTCGTGCCGAGATCGCCGACGCCGCACGGGAGATCGCGCGACGCGCGGCGCGCGGCGAGATCGACCCGGAGCGCATCTCGGAGTCGACCTTCGCGCGGTACCTGGACGAGCCGGACATGCCCGACGTCGACCTGTTCCTGCGTCCGTCGGGGGAGCAGCGGATCTCGAACTTCCTGCTGTGGCAGTCGGCGTACGCCGAGATGGTCTACCAGGAGAAGCTCTTCCCGGACTTCGACCGGCGTGACCTGTGGGCGGCCTGCCTCGAATACGCATCGCGCGACCGGCGATTCGGCGGGGTGAAGCCGTCGTGACCGACGCCGCCGCGCTCCTCGACCGGACCGCGCAGATCGTCGCCGAACTCGGTCCCGTCGACCGACCCGACGCCGACTCCCTCGTCGTGCAGGTCGGTCCGACGCGTGCCTCCATCCGCGTGCTCACGCTGGCCGACGGGCTCGACGTGCTGGCCCTGACGCAGATGGTCGCGATGGACCTGCCCAACACGCCGACGCTCCGGGACGACGTCGAGGCGTGCGCCGCCCAGCTCAGCTTCGGCAGCCTCCGACGCTCCGATCGTGTGGGGGTCACCACGGATGTGTTGCAGTACTACACGTTTCCCGCGAGCCAGCTCGACGACGTGCCGCTGCTGACGGTTCTGCACATCGTCCTCGCCGCCGGTGTCGACGCCGCCGAACGGCTGGTGGGCCCGGCTTCTGCTTGAGTCTGGCGATGTCGGATCCCGCTCCCTGAGGACTGAGAAGCGTTGAGCACGACCAATGCTCACTGAGGCGTTGAGCGCGACCTATGCTCCCTGAGGTGCGCGCGAAGCGAGCCACGAAGGGCCGCAACGT
>NZ_JAMBDT010000048.1:0-36372 GCF_025143765.1 Gordonia sp. p3-SID1431 | reverse complement strand
ATAGCTCCGCTATCCCTCCCTCCTCCGCCTTGCCAGACCACCGATCGCTCCACCGGATACCGGCCACCTATTTCCGAGACACACCACTAGTGGTGCGAGAAGGGAACACGCCCATGAGCCATTTCCACTGGTTTCTGCCGACCGCCGGTGACAGCCGCGGGATCGTCGGAGCCTCACATGCATCGGCGACGAAACGGCACCCTCCGGGTTACCGTGCGCCAGACCTGCCGTACCTGATCGATGTCGCACGCACCGCCGATCGGCTCGGCTACGAGAGTGTCCTGACCCCGACCGGAACCTGGTGCGAGGACGCGTGGCTGACCACGGCCGCCGCGATCACCCACACCGAGCAGTTGACTTTCCTCGTCGCATTCCGCCCCGGGCTGATCTCGCCGACCCTGGCAGCACAGCAGGCGGCGACGCTCCAGCGATTCTCGGGTGGACGGATCGCGGTCAACATCGTGACCGGCGGTGACGAGGTCGAGCAACGCCGGTTCGGTGACTGGGTCGACCACGACCGCCGTTACGCGCGCACCGACGAGTTCGTGCAGATCGTCGACCGGCTCTGGTCCGGTGAGACCGTCGACTTCGACGGAGAGTTCTACCGGATCGCCGGGGCGTTCCTCGCGGATCCGCCGACCGATCCACCGCGGATCTACTTCGGCGGGTCGTCGGACCCGGCACTGACCGTTGCGGCCTCGCGTGCCCAGGTCTACCTCACGTGGGGAGAGCCGCCGGCGGTGGCCGGAGAGAAGATCGCGGAGGTGGCGCGACGCGCCGAGACGGTCGGCCGGTCGCTCGAATACGGTGTGCGGCTGCATGTCATCGCCCGCGAGACCTCCGAGGAGGCGTGGCGGGTCGCCGACACACTGCTGCAGGGGATCTCCGACGAAGAGATCGAGACCGCGTTCGCCCTGCACTCGGTCTCGGACTCGACCGGTCAGCGTCGGATGGCCGAACTCCACGGCGGACGTCGCGATGCGCTCGAGATCCATCCCGGCTTGTGGGCGGGGGTCGGGCTCATCCGTGGGGGAGCCGGCACCGCGCTCGTCGGCAGCTACGACGAGGTCGCGGCGCTGATCGGCGAGTACGAATCCGAGGGCTTCTCCCACTTCATCCTGTCGGGCTATCCGCACATCGAGGAAGCACACTGGTTCGCCGAAGGCGTGCTGCCGGTGATCCGAGACCGGGTCGAGGCCCTGAGCTGACAGCACGTTCTGGGCTGCTCGGGCCCAGCGGGACAGGTCAGCGGGCGAGCCACTCCGACAACCGGTCCGACGACCATGTCGTGACGATCCGGTCGGGGTCGATGCCGTGGTCGACGGCCCGCCGCGCGCCGAGGATCTTGAAGTCGAGTTGCCCGGGTGCGTGGGCGTCGGAGTCGATCGCGAACAGGCAGCCCGCGTCGTCGGCGATCTCGATCAGTTCGTCGGGCGGGTCGACCCGCTCCGGACGGGAGTTGATCTCCACGATGGTGTCGTGGGCCGCGCAGGCGGCGAACACGGCCTCGGCGTCGAAGGTCGAGGGTGGGCGGTGGCCCCGGCCGCTCAGCACTCGCCGGCCGGTGCAGTGGCCGAGGACGTGCACCCGTGGATCGGAGACCGCGGCGATGAGCCGGTCGGTCATGGCGTCGTGCGCCATGCGCAGATTGGAGTGCACGGATGCGGTCACGACGTCGAGCCGGGAGATCATCTCGTCGGTCTGATCGAGCGTTCCGTCGTCGAGGATGTCGATCTCGATTCCACGGAAGAGACGAAAGTTGCTGCTGTGACCGGTGTTCCAGTTGTCGATCGCCTCGATCTGGGCGGCGAGCCGTTCCGGGCTCAGTCCGTTCGCGACCGTGAGGCGCGGCGAGTGGTCGGTGATCGCGAGCCAGTCGTGGCCGGAGGCCTCCGCAGCCGCGGCCATCTCGTCGATGGGCGCCCCGCCGTCGCTCCAGTCGGTGTGGGCGTGCAGGTCGCCGACAACGGCCTCCACGAGGCCCTCGGCGCCGCCGGGGGCGAGGGGTGGATCTTCGCCCTGCAAACGTGCGAGGTACCCCGGTAGCTCACCGTCGGCGGCCTCGGCGATGACCGCCGCGGTGGTCTTGCCGATTCCCTTGATCGCGGTGAGAGTGCCGGCGACAGCCCGTGCGTGTAGCTCGGACGGGTCGAGTCCGGCGGCCGCCTGCCCGGCGCGGCGGAAGGCCTCCACGCGGTACGTGCTCTCCCGGCGACGCTCGAGCAGCCACGAGATGCGCTCGAGTGCGCGAATCGGGTCCACCGGAGCCGACAGCGGGGTCAGGGGCCTCATCGGCGAACAGCCCTTTCAACGCCTGTTGCCCGGCACGCGAAAGGCGGCCGGGCAACAGGTCTCATGTGTGATGACGGTCAGGTCTGACCGATCAGTGTGCGGCTTCGAAGGCCTCGATGATGCTCTGCGGGATGCGACCGCGATCACTCAGTTCGTAACCTTCGCGGATGGCCCACTCGCGAATCGCCTTGGTGGTCTCCTTGTTGCGTCCGCCCCCGGTCGCAGTCGACGCCGTTGCGGTGCGCTTGGTCACGCGACCGGTCTGGCGGGAGATGTCGAGGTACTTCGACAGCGAATCGCGGAATTGCTGCGCGTGCTTCGACGAAGTGTCGAACTCGTAGTTCTTTCCATCGAGTGACCACCGGACGGTTTCGTACTGATCTAGCACCTTACCGTCGAGATCGTCGATGACCTGAACGATTTCCTTTTTCGCCATGAATTGCTTGTCCCCTCGAATTGTGTCATCCGACCAAGACGGACGTGCAAGGCCTGAAAACCTGCGTCCCCCCGTTTTGATCTATTCCAACTGTGCACAGCTTAGACCCAAACCATGAGTACTTGCTGAGAACCCCCGCCTAGACCATAAATCATTGAATAGCGTTAGGGAAGTCGAGACACGGCCGTTTGTTAACCAGTCGGATCCACGCTGGTGTCGACGGCGGGTTACGCGCAGTGGCGGTCCGGTTCGAAGTAGGTGTGCGCTAGCTCGTGGGCACTGCCCCGGTCGTCCGCCGGGACGATTCGTCCGATTCCTCCGGTGACACGCTCACCAACGCTTCGGGTGCCCGATCCGCTGCATAGATGGTTTGGTAACCGTTCGGGGTGATTGCGAATCCTGATTGAGAACGCGATTCGAGACAGAACATACCGACGGTCTCAACGAGACAAGAAAATCGCGATATCGAAATAGTGCGACCGAAGTCGACAATCGAACTGCGATACAGAACGGGATATCGATTGGCGCACGCACCGCGCTGCGGTCCATCCGGTCCCAGGACGGCGTAATCCCGAGCCCAGTCGCAGGCGCCCGACGCGGACGACGGACGTTCCGCCGAGGAATCGTCGTCCGCATCCTCATCGATCCGACAGGCGAGGGCCGACGACCCGTTGGTACCGGTCGAGCAGTTCACCGCCCGATCCGGCGTCGAGAAATGGAAACCGGACGAGTCCTGCAGCGGCGAATCCTCCGTCACCGAGCCCTGGTGGAAACGCGAGTTGTCGACGCGTGGTGCCATTGCGACGACTCGCCCGATTGTCCAGTCGGGCAGATTCCGTGCCGAGTCCTCGCCAGTGGTCGATGTCGTCGACGAGGACTCGATTTCGGTCACCGTCGACAACTCGTCGGTGGGCGGAATGACGATTCGGGACGGGCCGGAGTCCGACGGCAGGGAGCATCCGGCGAGTGCGACCGAAACGGTCAGAGTCCCGATTGCCGCGGTTGCGCAGATCACGCGCAGAAATCGGCGGTCGCGGGACCGTGATGTGGATTCGGGGCGGGGTCGCCGATTTCCGTACCCTTGCACTGTGCCGACCCCCAAGATCGTCTTGTTCTACGTCTTCGTTCCGCTGCCCGATCCCGAGGCCATCCGGTTGTGGCAGCTGGCGGTGTGCGAGTCGCTCGGGGTCCGGGGCAGGATCATCGTGTCACGCCACGGGATCAACAGCACCGTCGGTGGCGACATCGCCGCGGTCAAACGCTACGTCAGGACGACCCGCGCGTACCCCGGGTTCGCGGGGGCGGACATCAAATGGTCCGACGGCACGGGCCGGGACTTCCCGCGGTTGAGCGTGCGCGTCCGGCCCGAGATCGTGACCTTCGGGGTTCCGGACGAGATCGAGGTCGACGAGAACGGGGTCGTCGGCACTGGAACCCGGCTGAGTCCGGAGCAGGTGCACGAGCTCGTGGACGCCCGCGGCGACGACGTGGTCTTCTTCGACGGGCGCAACGAGATCGAGGCAGAGGTCGGACGATTCGCCGGCGCGGTCACGACCAAGGCGCGCACCACCCGGGACTTCGTGCCGTTGATCGAGAGCGGCGCGTTCGATCACCTCAAAGACCGGCCGATCGTCACGTACTGCACGGGCGGCGTGCGCTGCGAGGTCCTCAGCACGGTGATGCGGAACCGCGGGTTCGCCGAGGTCTACCAACTCGACGGTGGCATCGTGCGTTACGGCGAGCGGTACGGCGACGATGGGCTCTGGCAGGGTTCGCTCTACGTCTTCGACGACCGCATGGGCGTGGAGTTCTCCGACCACGCGGAGGTGCTCGGCCGCTGCGTCGAATGCCGTCGTCCGACGAGCAATGTCGCCAATCACCCCGATCGGGACGGCCGCGACCTCGCCGTGATCTGTGCGGACTGTCTGGAACCCGACCGCCGGTGATGAGCGCTGCGAAGACCCCCGATCGCTGCGGTCCGGTTCCGGTCGTCGTGGTGGCCGGGTATCTGGGTTCGGGAAAGACGACACTGCTCAATTATCTGTTGCGGTCTGCCGGGCGCACCGGCACCCGGCTGGGCGTGCTGGTCAACGACTTCGGCAAGGTGAACATCGACGCGCTGCTCGTCTCGGCGCAGGCGGACGGCACGGTGAGCCTCGGGAACGGGTGCATGTGCTGCACCGTCGACGCCGACGGCCTCGCGGACGCGCTCACCTCGCTGGTTCGTCCGAGCGCGGGGATCGACGCCATCGTGATCGAGGCGAGCGGGATCGCCGAACCCAAAGCGCTCATCCGGATGGTGACGTCGGTGGCGGACGCACGACTCCGCTACGGCGGACTGGTCTACGTGGTCGACGCCGCGCACGTCGAGGAGGTGCGCGGTACGCATCCGGAGCTGGACTCGCACGTCGCGATCGCCGACCTCGTGCTCGTCAACAAGGTCGACCTGATCCCGGATGAGTCCCGGCGCGTCGTCGAAGAGCTTGTCGCACAACTCAATGCGACCGCACCGCGGGTGGCGACCCGGAATGCCGCGATCGATCCGGCGCTGCTGTTCGATGTCGTTCAGCGCGACGTCGCGCAGGCTCGGTCCGGCCAGATGGCTTTCGACGAGTTGCTGCTCGACGACGCGGGTCACGCTGACCACGAGCATCTGCACGCTGAATACGAGTCGGTGTCGTTCTCCAGCGACCGGCCGATGGATCCGCGGCGCCTGGCGCGATTTCTCGAACGTCCGCCCAGTGGCTGTTTCCGGATCAAGGGAATCGTCCACTTCGACGTACCGAGGCATCGGCAGCGGTTCGTCGTGCACGGAGTCGGCGGCTTCGTGCGCGTGATGCGCGAATCCTGGGAAGGGCGGCGTCCGGCCACCGAACTCGTCGCGATCGGGCGCGGTCTCGACGAGGCGGCCGTGCGCGCCGAGCTGGAGGCCGCCGTCGCCCGACCGGAGGACGCTGCGGACGAGAACGGCATCCTCGGAATCCTGCGACACCTGGCGGACTGACCCGCGACACGCTCGACACGCCGATCGTAGAGGTCACAGCTCCCTAACGAAATGCCGTTGTCCCAGGACGACCATTTCGGAATCCCGCGTTCGTTTGTTTCACTGTTATGTCTGTGACCAGAGTGACCAGTGGTACTCAACGGGAGGGAGTGAGGCAAGTGACCAGCGCCTCGGCGCGTCGCGGCCTCGACAGCGCAATGTTCCGAAAGACGACAGCCCAACGCCTCGCCACGATCGGCTTCGCCATGGTGGCCGCCACGTCGATGGCGGTCGCCTCGAACGTGGTCGCGGCACCCGCCGAAGCGGCCCCCGCCCGCGGGACGGCACTGGCGGGGAAGACGATCTTCCTCGACCCCGGTCACCAGGCCTCGGCCGCCGGTCACGACCTCAGGGCACAGGTGCCGGACGGGCGCGGTGGCAAGAAGGACTGCCAGACCAGCGGCGCGACCGGTGTGAACGGCGCCAAGGAGCACACGGTCAACTGGCAGATCGGGCAACTCGTGAAGGCCGGCCTCGAGAGCCAGGGGGCTCGTGTGGTCCTGAGCAGGCCGGACGACACCGGGTGGGGCGGTTGTGTGGACGAACGCGCCGCCGCGGCCAGTCGCTCCGGAGCCGCGGTCGCGGTCAGCCTGCATGCCGACTCGACGGCGCGGGGAGCCGACGAGTCCAAGAAGGGCTTCCACATGATCGTGCCGTCGCTGCCGGTCCCGGATGCCACCGTCGACCGCGTGCAGTCCGGCGAGGGACGCAAGGCCTCGACGACCATGCGCGACGCCTTCGTCAAGGCCGGGTTCCCGCCGGCGAACTATGCCGGCGTCCGCGACGGCATCCAGACCCGTCCCGACATCGCCGCGGTGAACCTGACCAAGGTCCCGGCGGTGTTCATCGAGATGGGCAACCTCGCCAACCCCGGTGAGGCCAAGGCGCTCGCCGGCCGGGACGGTCAGGTCAAATACGCCATGGCGATCACCGACGGCATCCTGAACTACGTCAACGGAAACGCCGCCACCGGAGCGGGCCCGGCGCCGTCGGTGCCGACGGACGACGCCAGCGGACTGTCCTCGGTCATCCCCTTCGTCGAGCAGCTCCTCGCCACCGAGGACCCCGAAGCCGTGGCGCGGCTGCTGATGACCCAGGGCCAGGACGTGTCCGCACAAGTGCTCAAGGCGATGCTGACCATCGTCTACGCGCTCTTCGACGGGAAACTGCCGATCGGCTGACGTCGCCGGCGCGCGGCCCGATCCGGCGTGGGCGATCCGTCGATTGGCTGAGGTCCGCCGCGGCGGACGGCTAACCTCGCGTCATGGGTCTCAAAGAGCTGCTGTTCATGGACACCCCGGTGCCGTCGCTGCGTGGCCGCAAGGTCCTCATCACCGGCGCGGCGAGCGGAATCGGCAGGGCCACCGCCCAGGCCGCCGCCGCCCGGGGCGCCGAACTGGTGCTCACCGACCTGCACGCGGATCAGCTCGACGAGGTCGTCGCGGCCATCACCGCGGCCGACGGAACGGTCCTCTACCACGTGGCCGGGGACGTCTCGGACTTCGACTGGGTGGCCGGGTTCGCCCGCCAGGTCGACGCCGAGGTCGGCGTCATGGACGTGGTGATGAACATCGCCGGGATCTCGGCGTGGGGAACGGTGGAGAATCTCGAACACCGGCACTGGCGGAAGCTGGTCGACGTCAACCTGATGGGGCCGATTCACATCATCGAAAGCTTTGTGCCGCAGATGATCCGACGGGGGCGCGGTGGACACATCGTGAACGTCTCCTCGGCCGCCGGACTGCTGGCGCTGCCCTGGCACGCCGCATATAGCGCCAGCAAGTTCGGGCTGCGGGGCGTGTCGGAGGTTCTTCGATTCGATCTGCGGCGTCACGGGATCGGGGTGTCCCTGGTATGCCCCGGCGGGGTGGACACGCCACTGGTCGACTCCGTGGAGATCGTCGGCATCGACCGCGAGAACCCGCGGGTCAAGGCCGCCATCAACGGATTCCACAAGGTCGCGGTGTCGCCCGACGTGGCGGCGGCGGCGATCCTGACCGGGATTCGCAAGAACCGCTTCATGGTCTACACCTCGTTCGACATCCGGTTCGGGTACTGGTGGGCGCGAAAGTTCGCACTGCCGTATGAGATCGCGATGCGAGTCGCCAACGATCGTTTCGACCGGCTCGCGCGAGTGAGTGCGAAGAGTCTCGAGGCGACGGCGACCGACGAGCATTCCTCCCGGTGAGTCCCGCCTTCACCAAGGCGCTGCGCGAGAGCGGCCCGCGGGGCGGTCATCCCGACTTCTTCGCGGCCGAAGCCGCCGGGTTGCGTTGGCTGTCGGCGTCGGGAGCGCCTGTCGTACAGGTGATCTCGGTGAGCGAAGACGCCATCGAACTCGAACGCCTCGAACGCGGTCGGCCATCGCCCGGAGCGGCACGGGAGTTCGGGGCCGCGCTCGCTCGGATGCACGACGCGGGCGCCCCGCAGTTCGGTTCCCCGCCTGCCGATGCGGACGGAACACCGTTCTCCGGTCAGCTGTTCATCGGTCGCCGAGAGTTGAGCTCGGTCGAATACCGGTCGTGGGGTGAGTTCTATGTCCGGGAACGGGTGGAACCGTATCTGGCCCCGGCACGCGCGGCCGGCAACCTCACGACCGAGGACGAGGACGCGGTCCGCGACGCATGTGCCCTGATCGCGGACGGCGTGTTCGACGACGACGAGGGGCCGGCACGCATCCACGGCGACCTCTGGAACGGGAATGTGATGTGGACTCCGCGGGGCGTGGTGATGATCGACCCGGCCGCGCACGGCGGTCATCGGGAGACCGATCTGGCGATGCTCGCACTGTTCGGGTGCCCGCACCTCGATGCGGTCCTCGACGGATATCGAGACGAGCACCCGCTCGTCCCCGGCTGGCAGGACCGCGTCGACGTCCACCAACTGCATCCGCTCGCCGTGCACGCGGCCGGCCACGGACCCGGATACGGCTCGTCGCTGGGCCGCGCGGCGCGGGCGTCCGCCGCGCTCGCCCGCGGCTGACACACGCCATAATCGTCGGCGTGACTCACAACGCGCTGCCCCGACCCGGTGTCCTCGTCGTCTCGGCGACGCGGGCCGAGGCCCGACATGTGCCGCCCGGGATGCGGGTGCTCGTGACGGGCATCGGCAAGGTGCGCGCGACGATGGCGCTGAGCCGGGAACTCGCCGGCGGGGCGCCGGTCTCCGAGGTCATCAACATCGGTACCGCGGGGGCCCTGCGCGACGGTGTGAGCGGCGACGCCGAGTTGGGTCTGTTCCTCCCGTCGGCCGTGCTCGAGCACGACATCAGCAGCACCGAACTACGGGCGATGGGTTACGAGATGACCGACCGCTGGGAGCTACCCGGCGGCGACGGAACGGTGCTGGCGTCCGGGGACACCTTCGTCGCGGATCCGGTTCGTCGGCGCGAACTCGCCCGGCATGCCCACCTCGTCGACATGGAGGGGTGCGCGGTCGCCCACGTGAGTGCCGAGTTCGGCGTGCCCTGCCGCCTGATCAAGGCGGTCACCGACAACGCGGACGAGGGTGCGGTGGAGTGGCCCGCGCTCGTCGACGCCGCAGCGCGTCGGCTGGGGCGTTGGCTGGAACGCAACGTCGCGAGCTGAGGCTCAGGACCGCGTGTCGGCGACTCCGGCCGGGGGGATGTCGGTTGCCGACTCGTACGTCGGGATGTCCGGGCGTCGCGGCGCGGGCGTGGCGTCCGACGGCGTGAGGTCGGGGGCCGCGAGGTCGGCGACAGTAGGTCGCGGCGCGCCCGATGCGGTACGCGAACCCTTCGTCGCCGAGCGGGACGTCGCGGACGGCCGGTCCGAGGCTCCGGTCGAACGCGGTTTCGGTCGCGATCCCGGCGCGGCCTTGGTCGAGAAGGGCGAAGACTGCGCTGCCGATCGGTTCTTCTCGGGAGACGCCGACGGGGCCTCGGTAGCGGCTCCGGACGAGCCGGGCCCCTTGGCGCGACGATGCGTTGCCGCGCGGCCCGAGGGCCGGTCGGCGTCGCCGCTCCCGGCCGCGGACCTGCTCGGGGGCGTCCTGCCCGCCTTGTCGCGACCCGCGGCCCGGCGTTTCGCCGGCTCGGCGGCCTCGCGGGTCAGGAACCACCGGGCGAGCACGATCCCCAGGGTCACGAGGAACGTCGTCAACATCCAGGGGAAGTCCGCCGCGATGGGGAGCAGGACATTGAAGACGAGGCTCTTCAGTCCCGACGACGCCTGCTCGGAATTGAGTCCGTACAGCGTGACGATGCTGACGAAGAAGGCGATGAGCGGGGGCTGCGCGGCGGCGGTGAACAGGGCACGACGACGCACCGCCAGCGCGGCGATCACACATCCGACGAGGTAGCAGAACTTGTAGATCGAGCCCAGCGAATCGTTGCTGCCGGCGTCGATGGCCGCACCGAGGCCCGTGATCCCGGTGGCCAGGAGAACGGCGCCCCACCACGGCACACCGCGGACCGCGGGCAGTACCGACTGCTGGTCCAGTGGTACCGCGGTTTGGAGACGTTGCGGGGAAGGCACATGGTCACGGTACCGGGTCCTCGACAGAAATCGTTTCACCCCCGGACCGGGGCGTCGATGCCGCCTCCGGCGCCGTCCCAGGCCCGGCGGTCGGCCCCGCCGGGCGGCAGGTGTCGTGGATCACCGGTGGTCGTGGGGCGTCCGGGACATCGCCCAGCGCGTCGAGCTCGGCCAACCGGCGTGCGGTGACGCCGAGGCGACTGTCCACCGAACCGATCGTCGAGTTGTAGGCGTCGACCGTGCGCTGCAGCGACGTGCCGAGGGTGCCGAGGTGAGTGAGCACCCCGGCGAGCCGCTGATGGAGCTGCAGACCGAGATCATGGATGACCGCGGCGTCGCGAGCCATCGCATCGTGACGCCATCCCAGTGCGACGGTCCGTAGCAACGCGATGAGGGTGGTCGGGGTGGCGATGACGACGTTGCGTGCGAAGCCGAATTCGAGGAGGTCGGGGTCGGTGCGGGCGGCGGCTTCCAGGACGACGTCGCCGGGCACGAACAGCACCACCATCTCCGGTGTGTTGTCGAAGGCGGACCAGTAGGACTTAGCGGACAGTCGTGCAATGTGCGCGCGCAGGGCGCGAGCATGTTCGCGGATGAGTTTGTCGCGAACGGACGTGTCGGTGGCCTCGGCCGCCCGCAGGTAGGCGTCGAGGGGCACCTTGGCGTCCACGACGATGTCGCGGCCGCCGGCGAGGTGGACGACGAGGTCCGGCCGCAGCGTCGTGGCACCCCGGCCGTTTCCCGAACCGTTCGGATCGGCGGGGTCGGTGACCGACACCTGGGTGCTGAAGTCGCAATGCTTGGTCATGCCGGCGAGCTCGACCACGCGCTCGAGCTGGACCTCACCCCATCGGCCGCGGGCGTGCGGGCTGTGCAACGCGTTGGCCAGCTGGCGGGTCTGGTCGTTGAGCGCGATCGACGCCGAGTGGATCCCGCGCACCTGCTCGGTCAGTCCGGCGTACGCGCCGATCCGGTTGTTCTCGACCCGGCGCAGTTCGTCGGCGAGCTGGGCGAGGTTGGCGCGCAACGGCTCGACGATGTGCGCAACCGAGCTGCCGATCGCCGACGACTGCCGGCGTGCCGCGTCTTCGGTGGCCCACGACAACGAGGACGCGACGTCGTCGCGGGCGGCGCGCAGCATCTCCACCTCGGCGCGAGCCGCCGCCACGGTCGCGGCACTGCGAGCGGCGTGCGCCCACCAGCCCAGGGCGATCCCCAGGGCGAGGCCGACGACGAGCGAGAGGGCGGCAGCAGTCATGTCGTCGATGGTGTCGGACACCCCCGACAAGTTCGGCCGGACCGCGGGCGACGGGCACTATCGGTCGTCGGAACCGCTCCGCTCGTCCGGGCCGCTCCGCGCGCCGGCCTCGAAGTCGAGCAGCCACTGCTTGGTGGGCAGGCCGTAGCGGAAACCGCCAAGGCTTCCGTCGCTGCGCTTCACCCGGTGGCAGGGCACGAACAGGGCAGCCGCGTTGCGCGCGCAGGCGGCTGCCGCGGCCCGGACCGCCGCCGGCTGACCGGCCAGTTCGGCGAAGCGGGTGTAGGTGACGGGGTCCCCGGCCTTGACCAGGCGCAGGGCGTCCCAGGCCGGACCGAGAAAGGTCCCGCCGGAACGTTGGACGACCGGAATCCGCGACGGCGCGGCGAGATCGCCGTCGTAGTACGCCGACACGGCGTCGGTGATGGTGCCGAGCGCGGCCGACGGCTGGACCGATTCCGGGCGTAGCGCGCGGTGGACGAGCGCCATCAGGTAGGCGGGATCGTCGGTCCACCCCGACGCCAGGACCCGGTGGTCGGGATCGGCAACTACGGTGAACGCCCCGTTGGGAGTGGTGACGGTGGCATAGCCGCCGACTGTCGTTGTGTGACCGATGGATTGGGCACTCCCCGGTTCAGGGGTGTCGGGCCCGGAGGCGGCGGTGGTGGTGGTCGGTGCGGACATTGTCGCTCCTTGCGGATCGCTGGGGATGTGATCGGAAGAGAGATCGCTACGAGATGCCGGTCGTCGGAGTCTGCTCACTGCTCGTCACACGGCCTGTCCGGCGGCGTCGAGTCGGTGTCGCCACAGGTGCATGGTCGCGTACGAGCGCCACGGTGCCCAGTGCCGCGTGTCCCGCAGATCGATCCCGAGGTCGGCGGCTGCCCGGACGACCACGAGGTCGTTCGTGAGCAGGACGTCGGGATCGCCGGTGACTCGCATCGTGACGATGTCGGCGGTCCAGGGGCCGATGCCGGGCAACTCGAGAAGCTGGGCACGAAGATCAGACGCATCGACCCCCACATGCGGTTCCACCCGACCTTCGGCGAGTGCCGCCGCGACGCCGATCACGGCATCGATCCGCCGCCGCGGGCCGCGGAGGACCTCGTGTCCGCGGGCGGCGATGACACCCGGCGTCGGGAAGGACTTCGACGCCGGACCGTCGACTGTCGTCGCCGTCTCGGACGGGGTGGCGAAGGCGTCGCCGACCGGTTCGCCGAGGGCCTCGACGAGCCGGTTCACCTGGTTGCGCGCGGCGGCGAGACTCACCTGCTGACCGAGCATGGTCCGGATGATCGTCTCGGCCGGGTCGAGGCTGCCGGGCGCACGGAGGCCCGGCGCCTGGCGCAGCAGCCGCTGCATCGTGGCGTCGGCGGCCAGTGCGTCCTCGGCCGCGGTGATGTCGGCGTCGAGGTCGAGCAGACGCCGGATCCGGTTGACCGCGACCCCCACGTCACGCATGTCCAGTCCGTGGAGGGCGACGACGGCGTGGTCGTCCTGCGGCTCCACCTCCGCCGACGCTGTTCGGTGGGGTAGGGCGAGGACCCGGCGGTAACGCCAGCCGTGCGGACTGTCCGGGGCGTCGACGACGGATTCGACCCCGGCCACGGCGTGCGCGTCCAGGAACCAGCGTATCCATGGCCAGCGATACGGCGCGCGGAACGGCAGGCGCAGGGTGACGCTTCCCGGGGCGGAATCGGTGCCGATCGCATCCTTCCTGCGGCTGTGCAGGCGTCGAAGCTCGGTGGGGTTGAGCCCGAAAACCGCGCGGACGGTGTCGTTGAACTGGCGCACGCTGGCGAATCCGGCGGCGAACGCGACGTCGGTCATCGGCATCGTCGTGCACTGGATGAGCACGCGGGCGTTGGTGGCGCGATGTGCTCGGGCGAGCGCGAGCGGCCCGGCTCCGAGATGCCGGGTCAGCACGCGGGTGAGGTGCCGGGGTGAATACCTCAGACGCGCCGCGAGTCCGTCGACCCCTTCGCGCTCGACGACGCCGTCGGCGATGAGCCGCATCGCGCGAGCCGACATGTCGGCGTTGATGTTCCACAGCGGGGACCCCGGAACGGCGTCGGGCGCGCAGCGTCGGCAAGCACGGAAACCCTGCTGCTGGGCGGCCGCCGCGGTGAGGACGAACGCCACGTTGGCGGGCCGGGGGGTCTGTGCCGGACACGACGGACGGCAGTAGATGCCGGTGGTGCGGACCGTCACGAAGAACTGACCGTCGAAGCGGGCGTCGCGGGCCTGCACTGCGCGATAACACCGGTCGAAGTCCGGCGCGAAACCCCCGGTGTCGGGTTCTGTTGCGGTGCCTGTGCTCACCCGTCCACTGTGTCATCCGTCGACGTCCCGGTCTGGCGGGAATCGGACATCGCGACGGCATCCCACTGAGCGGACGAAAAGTGTGATCTGGGTTACATGTCTGTGGCAGCATGGCGCCATGACCACCCGGTTCGATGGCCGCCGCAGAAGTCGGCACGACGACCAGTCCCTGTCCGGACTCCCCGCGTGGGGGCTGGAGATGATGATGGGCCTCTACGGCCCGGAGACGATCAGGCGTGCCTGCGCCGAGGAAACCGAGCTCGGCATCACGGCGCGGGCCGAGCGGGTCGCCCCGGCCGCCGGATGCGCTCCGTCGTCGGCCGAGCCCCCGCCGCGATCGGACGCCGGGCCAGCCGGGCGCGACGACCCCCCGGTCGTCTTCAACCAGGTCGACGCCGAACTCGAGGCCATCAACTCGCTGGTTCGCTACCTCGGACGGAAGTTCCGCCGCCGCTGATCATGTCGTCGGACGGACCACATGTTCGTACGACCGTCGCCGCGTCGATGTCGCATTGTCATGCCGATGTGTGAGGATCCTCGGGTGACCGACAGCTCGGACGATCAGCGCGCGGACGACTCGTCCGCCGACGCAAGACCAGACACCACCAAGGTCGGTGCCGACGCCGTCCTCGGCGGCGATGCGGTGCTCGGCGGCGGTGAGAAGACGTATCCGACCCGGCTCCAGGTGATGATGACCGGCCTGCGGTCGTGCGCGACGGTCGGCGCGCAGATCGTGTTGGTGGCCGCCGCGCTGTGGGTGCTGTTCTGGTTGCTCGGCAAGTTCTGGGTGATCCTGTTGCCGGTCCTCCTGGCCATCATCGGGTGCACGATCCTGTGGCCGCCGGTGCGGTGGATGCGCAACAAGGGCGTGCCGGCCGCCGCGGCGTCGTTCCTGATGATGCTCATCGGACTGGGTGTGTTCGCCGGTGTGATCGGGCTGATCGTCCCGTCGGTCGTCGACCAGGCGCCCGAACTGGCGAGCCGTGCGACCGACGGTGTGGAGCGTCTGCAGGACTGGGTGCAGGGTCCGCCGCTGAACGTCGACGACCAGCAGCTCGACAACATGGTCAGCACCATCACCGACCGACTGCAGTCGAGCGCGTCGACCATCGCGGCCGGCGTGTTCAGCGGCGTCGGAACGGCGACGTCGCTGCTGATCACGATGTTCACGTCGCTCGTGCTCGTGTTCTTCTTCCTCAAGGACGGTCCGAAGTTCGTGCCGTGGCTCGACCGCACCGTCGGCAAGCCCTCGGGCAACCACCTCGGTGAGGTGCTGACCCGCATGTGGAACAGCCTCGGCGGCTTCATCCGCACACAGGCGATCGTGAGTTTAGTCGACGCCGCGCTGATCGGTCTCGGTCTGTTCATCCTGGGCGTCCCGTTGGCGTCTGTGCTGGTGGTCATCACCTTCCTCGGCGGATTCATCCCGATCGTGGGTGCCTTCGTCGCCGGCGCGCTCGCGGTGTTGATCGCACTCGTGTCCAACGGTCTGACCACGGCCCTGATCGTGCTGGGCATCATCCTCGCGGTGCAGCAACTCGAGGGGAACGTGCTCCAGCCGTGGTTGCAGTCGAAGTCGATGGATCTGCACGCGGTGATCGTGCTGCTGTCGGTGACCTTGGGCGGCACGTTGTTCGGTATCACCGGCGCGTTCCTCGCGGTTCCCGCCGTGGCCTCGCTCGCCGTGGTGCTCCGCTACCTGAACGAGCAGATCGCCGAGCGGGCCGGCGAGTCGTTGCCACCCGCGAACACACCGGTGACGACCCAGGTCGGTGTTCCGAACGATGACCCGCCGAAGGATCCCCCGAACCCGGTGAAGGGGTTGCTCGACCGGGACTGACTCCTCGGACCGACGCCCCGCCGGGCGTCGCGCTGCCTGCCGATAGACTGGGCGCCCGTGAGTCTCACCCTGGGAATCGTCGGTCTGCCCAACGTCGGTAAGTCGACCCTGTTCAATGCCCTGACCCGTAACGACGTCCTCGCGGCGAACTACCCGTTCGCGACGATCGAGCCGAACGTCGGCGTGGTCGAACTGCCGGACAGCCGTCTCGGCCGCCTCGCGGAGATCTTCGGCAGCGAGCGGATCCTGCCCGCCACGGTGTCCTTCGTCGACATCGCCGGCATCGTGAAGGGTGCGTCGGAAGGTGAGGGCATGGGCAACCAGTTCCTCGCCAACATCCGCGAAGCCGACGCCATCTGCCAGGTGGTCCGGGTCTTCGACGACGGTGACGTCGTCCACGTCGACGGTCGCGTCGATCCTTTCGCCGACATCGAGGTCATCGAGACCGAGCTGATCCTGGCCGACATGCAGACGCTCGAGAAGGCCATCCCGCGTCTGGAGAAGGACGCGCGCAAGAACAAGGATCTGGCCGAGACCCTCGCCGCGGCGAAGAAGGCGCAGGAGATCCTCGACACCGGCAAAACACTGTTCTCGCAGAAGGATTCGTTCGACCTGGCGTCGGTGCGCGAGCTGCACCTGATGACCGCGAAGCCGTTCCTCTACGTCTTCAACTCCGACGAGGGTGTGCTCACCGACGACGCCCGCAAGGCGGAGCTGCGTGCCGCCGTCGCACCCGCCGACGCGGTGTTCCTCGACGCCAAGGTGGAGAGCGAACTCCTCGAACTCGACGAGGAGGACGCCCAGGAGCTGCTCGACTCCATCGGGCAGGACGAGCCGGGCCTGACCTCGTTGGCGCGCGCGGGTTTTCACACCTTGGGCCTGCAGACCTACCTCACGGCCGGCCCCAAGGAATCCCGCGCCTGGACCATCCACCAGGGCGACACCGCGCCCAAGGCGGCCGGTGTCATCCACACCGACTTCGAGAAGGGCTTCATCAAGGCCGAGATCGTCTCGTTCGACGACCTCGACGCCGCGGGCTCGATGGCCGCGGCCAAGTCCGCCGGCAAGGTGCGCATGGAGGGCAAGGACTACGTCATGAAAGACGGTGACGTCGTCGAGTTCCGGTTCAACGTCTAGACAAGCGATGACGTCCGTGCCGCCGAACGAGGAGATCTACCTCGCGGGCGGTTGCCTGTGGGGTGTGCAGGCATTCGTCGCGACGCTGCCGGGGGTGACCTTCACCGAGGCCGGCCGGGCCAACGGCGCGAGCCATACCCTCGACGGTGAGTACGACGGCTACGCCGAATGCGTGCGGACTCGGTTCGATCCGGCTGTCGTGAGCGTCGACCAGTTGGTCTCGCACCTCTTCGAGATCATCGATCCATACAGCGTGAACCGACAGGGGCCCGACGTCGGCGAGAAGTACCGCACCGGTGTGTATTCCGACCGGCCGGAGCACCTCGAACATGCGCGAGCCTTCATCGGTGCGCGGGCCGACGCGGATCGCATCGCCGTCGAGGTGCTTCCGCTGGCCAACTATGTGCGAAGCGCCGACGAGCACCAGGATCGGCTCGCCCGGTTCCCGGAGAGCGCGTGCCACCTCCCGAATGAGCTGTTGACGAAGTACCGCGACTGACGGTTCAGCAGTAGGTATCGCTCAGCGATACCCACTGCTGAACCCTCCACGCCGAGTGCCCGACTATCCCCGGCCGGCCGTGCACGGTCTCGCGACACGCTCATGGCCGTCGCCCATCGTTGCTAGCGTGACCTCCATGCCCATCACACTCGAGAACGTCGCCATCGCCGTGCGCGACCTCGACGCCGCGATCGCCTTCTTCACCGACCTCGGTCTCGACGTCATCGGCCGGGACACGGTCCGCGGGGAGTGGGCCGACACGGCGGTCGGGCTCGACGGCAACCACGTGAAGATGGCGATGCTGCAGACCCCCGACGGTCACGGGCGGCTCGAACTCTTCGAGTACATCCATCCCGAGGCCATCGAGACGCCACCCACGCAGCCCAACGACATCGGGATGCACCGGGTGGCGTTCTCGGTCGACGACATCGACGAGGCCCTCGAGGTGGCGGCACGGCACGGGTGTCATCCCGTGCGCGGCGTCGCCACCTACGAGGACGTGTACAAACTGACCTACGTGCGCGGGCCGAGCGACATCCTCGTCATGCTCGCCCAACGACTCTCGCCGGGCTGATCCGGCGCAGCTCGGGTCACGGGTTCTGGCCGAAGGGGTTGCCGCCGAACGGCAACGGGGAACCGCCCGATCCGCTGCCGGATTCCGGCACCGTCGTCTCCTGCTCGTCGACGGCACTGCCCAGCTTCACCTGGACCGTCCGGGCACCCGAACCGGAACCGATGGTCACCGGCACGGTCTCACCCGGCTCGTGGGTGAGGATCTGCGCCATGAGGTCGGCGTAGTCGGAGACGATGGTGTCCCCGACCTTGGTGATGACGTCGCCCTGCCGGATACCTGCATCTGCCGCGGGCCCGCCACGCTGCACCGACGAGACGGTCGCGCCCTCGGTCCGGTCGCCGGCCGACAGTGAACCCGACACTCCCATCACGGGTTTGGTGGCCTGACCGTCCTGCAACAGTTCATTGGCGATGCGCTTGGCGGTGTTGATCGGGATCGCGAAACCCAACCCGAAGGACTGCGGTCCACCGGACGCGGCCTGGCCGGTGTCCACCGCCGAATTGACCGCGATCACCTGCCCTTGCAGATTCACCAGTGGCCCACCGGAATTGCCGGGGTTGATGGGGGTGTCGGTCTGCAGGCCGTTGTACACGGTGAGCGACGAGCCACTGGCGTCGCCGGCGGTCACCGTCCGCGACAGCGCGCTGACGATGCCGGAGGTCACCGTGTTGGTCAGGCTGTCCGGGCTGCCGACGGCGACCACCTGTTGGCCGACCTTCAGCGCATCCGAATCACCGAGTGCCGCCGGGGTCAGTCCCGACGCACCCTCGAGCTTGATGACCGCGAGATCGTACGACGGGGCGTTACCGGTGACGGTGGCGTTGTGTTGATGCCCGTCGCCGGTGGTGACGACGATCGTGCTGCCGGAGCCGGCCCCGGCGACGACGTGGTGGTTCGTCAGGACGTAACCGTCGGGGGAGAGGACGATACCGCTGCCCACCGACGTGCCGTTCGCGGTCTGGACCTTGATGTCGGCCGTCGACTTCGACGCCACGCTCGCGGCATACGTCACCGAGCCGGGTTGCGCGTCGGCGGCATTGGCCGCGGCGGCCGGTTGCGAGTTGAGGATCGGTACCGACGCGGCGTCGTGCCCGAGCAGCGAACTGCCTCCCATGCCGACGGCGCCGCCGAGCAGTCCCGCGAGGAGCGCGGTGACGATGATCGGCTTCGTCACGCCGGCACGCTGCCGCGCGACCGGAGGAGGCGGCGGGGGTGAGACGAATGGCGGCGGGGTGGCCTGCGGGTTCATCGCCCAGGGCCCGGGCGGCGGCACCGGTCCGCGCGGCGGCGCAAAGGGTTCGGTGATCGGGTCGTGGTCGTCGTCGGGCATGGGGGTCTGGGGCGTGTTCACGGCACCACGATGCCTGCGCCTCATGTGAACAGAGCTATCGAAATCCTGCGGATTTGCTGACAAGCTCGACGCGGACTCTCAGGTGTCTCTGACCTGTCCACTGCGGATTTCCCGCGCCACGAGATATCAGTGTCGACCGAATGTGGTTCCGCGGTAATGTGACCCGCCGACCACCCGCATCCGACTCAACCCTCGAGGACAGTGACATTTCCATCGACCACGCGATCATCGCGGATCTCGACGATGCCGCCGGCACTCTCGCCGCCGCTTTCGACGCCTATCCCTGGACTCGATGGTCCATTCCCGAGGACGGCTATCGGGAACGGTTGCACCGACTACAACGGATGTATCTGGGATACGCCTTCGACCACGGTGTCGTGCTGGTCACCACGGACCGGTGCGGCGTGATCGCCCTGCTGCCCCCGGATGTGCCGGAGCCGGATGGACAGTTTCAGGCCGAAGCGGCCGCCCTGCACGGCGATCGGCTGGCCGCGGTCGCCCGGGCCGAGACCCCTGCGCACCCGGCAGGCGCATGGAACCTGGCGACACTCGGAGTCCACCCGGACCGCCAGGGCAAGGGGCTGGGAAGCGCGCTGGTCCGCGCCGGACTCGCCGCGGTCGACGACAGGACTCCTCCTCGGGATGCGTGCGTCGCGCTCGAGACCTCCGACGATCGCAATGTGATGATCTACGAACGTGCCGGGTTCGTCGTCACCGCAACGACTCCGGTCGACACGGGCCTCGTCGTCCATTCGATGCTCCGCGATCCGGATGGCGGCGGGTTGTCGGCGACCGTGTGAGGACACTGCTAGCGTTCGGCCGATGGCGGACTTCGAGTTGACCGACGACGACCTGCGGGTCGTCGTGCGCTGTGCCACCGAGTGGGCCGAGGAAGTGCTGCCGGTCTTCGAGCGAACGCGGCCCGACGACCCGCGTCCCCGCGCGGCCATCGAGGCGGCCCGGGAATTCGCCGCCGGCGCACGCAGATCGACGCGCCAGCGGACGGCCGCCTTTGCGGCGCATCGTGCCGCGAAGGACGCCCCGTCGGAGACTGCCCGACTGGCCGCCCAAGCCGCGGGCGACTCGGCGGCGGCGGCATATCTGCATCCGATCGCGAAAGCGCACCAGGTCGGTCACATCCTGCGGGCCGCGGCGAACCGGGCGTACATCGCCGAACTGGAGAGCGGTGGAGACCCGGCGGTGGGGAACGAGATGGTCGAGGCCGTGTGCCAACGGACACCACCCGAGCTCATCGATGTGCTGTGTCGGTACCCGGAACCGGATGCCGGGGCATCACGGGCGGCCCGCCTGATGGCCGAACTCGACAGCCGGTTGCGGGCGTCGGGCAGACGGACGACTGGGACAGCTGACTGAGACGAGTGGCCGCTCGGGCACATCAAATCCCCTGTGCAAGAACAGCTTTTGATGGTCATTCGCCTGACAAACGACATGTCGCATGACATGGTGTTGCCTGGCCGATGTGCGCAGTCGAGCTCGTCGGCCTTCCAGTTGGCACATGTCGAAAGGTCTCCAGTGTCCTCGTCTGAACTCGGTCTCACCATGTTGTTCGCCTTCATCGGTCCGCTCCTGGCGCTCTACGCCAACGGCAGCTAGGGGTACGACCTTCCGGGTGAAAGTGCACATCGTGCGCCGTTCGTCGTCGATATTGCATCGGTGACTCCTTCCAGACGAACCGTGCTCGCCGCGGCCATCGTGGTCCTGCTTGCGGTGGCCGGGCTTCTCGTCCCGACGCCGGCGAGCAGTGCCGCCGCGCCCTCGGGTTGGCGGTACACGATGGTCGCGTTCAGCAATGCGAGTGCGCGCGACATGGACGTGTACGAGTCCTCAGACGGCCTCGAGTACACCCTGGTGCGCAGGTCCGCGTACCGGCCGCCGACGGGCTACGTCCGGGATGCGAGCATCTTCCGGCACACCGACGGCTGGTATTAGGTGACGTACACGACCGCCGACGGGGCGAGTGTCGGGTTCGCGCGCAGCCGCGACCGCGTCAACTGGAACTTCCTGTACAACTGGCCGGTGCCGCTGTGCTGTGCGTTCTTGCCGGGGACCGGTGACGGCAAGGGATTCGGCTCGAGCGGATCAGGTTCGTCCGGCTCGTCCGGGTCGGCGGGTTCGAGTGACGGTCCGTCGTTGTCGCCGTTCACGACCAAGGCCTGGGCGCCCGAATGGTTCGTGGAGGGTGGCCGGGTCAACGTGATCCTGTCGATGTCGACCGGTGGTGGTTTCGTCCCGTATGTGATGACGGCGCTCGATCCCGGGCTGCGGATGTGGAGTCCGCCCGTGCCGCTGTTGAGCATCGGCGCCGACCACATCGACACCACGGTCATCAAGGTCGGGCCGACCTATCATGCATTCACCAAGAACGAGACGCGAAAGTTCATCGAGCACGCGGTCTCGGGCTCGCTGTTCGGGCCCTACCGGTTCGTGCCGCCGGGCAATTGGGGTCGTCTCGTCGAGGGTCCCGCCGTCGTCCAGCTACCGAACGGTGCCTGGCGGATGTACCTCGACGCCTACCGGAACGGCCGATACCTCTACTCCGACAGCACCGATGGGATGCGCACCTGGTCGCCGGTGAAACAGATCCCGGGCATCTCCGGGACGGTCCGCCACGTGGGCGTGATGCGCGAGCGCGCCTGACGGCGACGGGTCCGCACGCACCGCTTTGCAGGCGGGGTCTGGCGCTACGCGCGATTCGCTTCCCGCTCAACAGGATCGAAGGGAATATTGCCCTTCGATCCTGCTCACGGGATGGAATTTTCCCCCGGCCGGCCGCCGGCTGAGGTGCGAGCGAAGCGAGCAGGGGGTTATGCGTTTCATTCGAATTAGTGGAGGGCCAGGTCTCAGCCGACGGTGATGGCGTCGAGGCGCTGACGGATGAAGTCCCCGGACACCACCGGTTCGAGTCCGGCGCGGCGGCCCACGGGTGGGGCGACGGGTGAGACGAGGGCGTCGTGATCGAGTTCGTAGAAGAAGATCAGCGAGACGAGGTCTTCGGCGGGTGCGTCGGGTTGCGGTGGCAGGACGCGGTGCCGGCCCGCGGGCCAGCGCCCGGCCGACCAGTACTCGAGGATGTCCCCGATGTTGACGGTCAGGGCGTCGGGGTTCCACGGTGCGTCGGCCCACCCCGATTGCTCGCTGTAGACCTGCAATCCGCCGGCGCCGGGTTCGCGGTCGAGGATGGTGACGGTGCCGAAGTCGGTGTGCGGTCCGATGCGGAACTGGCCGGGTTCGGGGGTTCCGACGTCGTGCAGCGGCGGGTAGTGGTTGATGTTGGACGACCACGTCGGCGTCGACGCGAGGTCGCGGAACGGATTGTCCGGGCCGACGAGGCCGAGTGCGGCGGCCATCAGCGCCAGCAGGTCGTCGGACAGCCGCCGCATCTGAGACGTCCACGCCGTGAACAGTTCTCGGAGTTCGGGCGTCTCTGCCGGCCACACGTCGGGGGCGAACCAGTACCCGTCGATCTCGGGTATGCCCACCGGCGTCTGCGCACCGGAGGTGAACGACTCCTTCAGGTCCGGCGGGGTCTCGGTGCCCTCGGCGAAACCGTTGGCCTCCTTGCCGGGACCGATCCAACCGCGGCCGCCGACACCGGCGGAGTACCGGCTCTTGACGTCGGCCGGGAGAGCGAAGAACCGACGGGCCGCCGCGCGAAGGGAGCTCGGCAACTCGGGATCGAGTCCGTGCCCGGTGACGAGCAGGAACCCGGCCTGCTGCAGGGACTCATCGACAGCGGCGCAGACCCGTTGCGCGGCAGCACCTCCGGCCTGCCACTCCCGAAGGTCGACGGTGAGTACCGGGCTGTCGGTCATGACATCTCCACGTTCTCGTCGGCCGGGGCGACCCCGATGTCCTCGTTCCACACCGCAGGATTGGCCGCGATGTACGACGACATCATCTCTGCGCACCGCTCGTCGTCGAGCACGATGACCTCGACACCGTGCTCACGCAACCAGTCCTCTCCGCCGTAGAACGAGGTGTGTTCGCCGATGACGACCGTGCCGATGCCGAACTGGCGGATGAGGCCGGAGCAGTACCAGCACGGCGACAGGGTCGTCACCATGATCGTCGGCCCGTAATCCCGTTGCCGCCCCGCGGCGCGGAATGCATCGGTCTCGCCGTGCGCCGACGGATCGTCGGCCTGCACGCGCCGATTGTGGCCCGCGCCGAGCAGCGTGCCGTCGGCCGCGAAGAGGGCCGCGCCGATCGGGATGCCGCCCTCGTCGAGGCTCGTCCGTGCCTCCCGGTAGGCGACGTCGAGCATCCCGGACACGTCGAGACCGGCATGGCCGGGCAGCGAGATCGTCATGCTTCGAGAGTGCCGGGTGGCTCCGACGGTGACAACTGACAGATCGTCGTACTGCGGCCGAGGCCGCCGGTGCATATTGTCTTCGTCCATGACGCTCGATCGACCCCCGACGGATACCGCCACCCCGACGCTTCGGGAGATCCTCGACGACCACCTGGCGGTCGCCGAGCCGCGGGTTCTGAGCGGCCACGAACGTCTCGACGCACCCGTGCGGTGGGTGCATTCGAGCGAGATCTACGAGATCGGGCCGCTGCTCACCGGCGGCGAGTTGCTGCTCACGACGGGGCTCGGTCTGCGCGGACTCGATGCCGGCACCCGCAAGCACTATGTGCAGGACCTGTCGCAGCGCGGGGTCGCGGCGGTCGCGATCGAAGTGGGTCGGACGTTCGAGGCGGTACCCGAGGAGATGGTGCGGGCGGGATCGGCGGTCCGGCTGCCGATCATCGAACTCCGGGCGGTGGTCCCCTTCATTGACGTGTGCCGAGCGGTCAACACCGCGATCGCCGCCCGCGAGGTCGACGAGTTACGAGTCCGCTCGACTCTCGTGGAGTCACTCCACGACGACCTGGCGGCCGGTGCCGGGGTCGCGCCCATGCTCGGCCATGTGGCCGAAACCCTGCATGCGCCTGTCGTTCTCGTGTCCACATCCGGGGCGCTGCTGTCCGCGCACGGCGTCGACGACGACTCGGCGGCGTGGCGGGTCGTCGACCGGGCCGTATCGGACGCCACGGTCCACAGCAAGGGACGTCCGATCGCCCGGCTGATCGTGGGCGAGCGCACCGACGTCGGCCCGGTCCCGTTCGCGCAGAGTCTGTTGCGTGCGGCCGCCGGTCCGGTGGCGGTCGGCCTGACCCGGACCGGGGTCCGGGGTTCGGCCCTGGCCGCGCGGCTCGTCGAAGACCTGGTCGACGCCAGACCGATGCGACCCGCGGATCTGCGGGCACGCCTGGCCGCCGCGGGGGTGTCCGTGGGGGCGCCCACCGTGGTGGTGCCCCTTGCGGCGGAGGCCCCCGACCCGCGGATGGCCGATGCCGCGGTCGCCGGCGCCGAGCTGGATTCGGTGGCACGCAGCATCGTCGACGCCACGGTCTACGCACTGGCCGCGGTGCCGGCCGGGGGAGGAGAGGGCGCCACCGACCCGGTCGACCGGGTGGCGTCCTCGTTGACACGGCAGGGCAACCGAATCGGACGCACCACGGTCGTCGTCGGAAACCCCTGTGTCATCGACGATGTCGGGCCCGGCGCCGATGTGGCGTCCGCCCTCTCCGCCTCACTGCGTCGATGCGGGCGACAACTCGGGCTCGCGGCGTCCACCGCCGCGGGTCTCGAGGCGGGACGTCGGGTGTTCACCTCGCGCGAACTCCTCGTCGACGAGGCGATCGGTGCGCTGGATCCCGCTCTTCGGACGGAGCTGCGGTCCCTGGTGGAACCACTCGTCGCGGCCGATGGACGCTCCTCGTCGGACCTCGTCCGGACCCTGGCGGTGCACCTGGCGCACGGCTGCAGCGCGACGCGGTCGGCTGCGGCGCTCCACATCGGCAGGCAGAGCCTCTATCAGCGGCTCGAACGGATCCGGACGGTCCTCGGTTTCGACCCCACCGACCCGGCCGTCTACGCGTCGACGATGCTGGCCCTGCGTTCGGTGACCCGCGAGGTTCACCAGGTGGCTCACCAGTTGTAGTCGAGGAACTTCCCGTCGAAGGTCACGACCACGCGGTCGCCGTTCGGGTCGGGCCGGCGTCGGATGTCGATGTTGAAGTTGATGGCGCTCATGATGCCGTCGCCGAACTCCTCGTGGATGAGTGCCTTCAGCGCGGGCCCGTAGACGTCGAGCGCCTCGTAGAAGCGGTAGATGGTGGGGTCGCTCGTCGCCGCCTCGTCGGGTGTACGCGTCGGCTGTTGCCGCAGACTCTCGGCGACGCCCTCGCCGAGGCCGAGCAGTTCCACCACGGCGGTGGCCTTCGTGGCCGGGACCGGATGTTTGCCCAGCAGCGCAGCGACGGTCCAGACCAACGGGGCGTCGATCTTCTCGGCAATTGTCGCCCACGTCAGTCCCTGGCGAATCCGCGCGGCGTTGATCAGCTCTGCGGCATCGGTTTTCGGCATGATCGGGGTGGTCATCGTCATCTCCATCGATAGTGTTGGACCACACCCACATTGCCCATCGGCGGGCACGATGCCAAGTCGAGTCAGCGACTTTCGGCAGTGTTCACACGATCGACACGCCCACCGCCGACCGCGGCGACACCAGAACTTCACACCGCGACCTGGACCGAGTGAGGGCGGTGTAACAGGGAGACTCGTCGATGACACCGAACGGACATGTGGCCTCGGTTCCATGGGCGCATCAACTGAGGAGTTCGAGGAGAACCACATGTCCTATGTGAAACCGTCCGAATTCGCGGTGAAGATGGTCGACGCCGGCGAGTCCAAGGCGTTCATGTCCACCCGCGACACCCTGATCAGGGCGTTCATGGCCGGCGCGATCCTGGCTCTGGCCGCGGCCTTCGCGGTGACCGTCACCGTGCAGACCGGCCAGCCGCTGCTGGGGGCGCTGTTGTTCCCGGTCGGCTTCATCCTGCTCTACCTGATGGGATTCGACCTGCTCACCGGTGTGTTCACGCTGGTGCCACTCGCACTGCTCGACAAGCGACGAGGAGTCACGGTCCGGTCGATGCTGCGCAACTGGGGTCTGGTGTTCCTCGGGAACTTCCTCGGCGCCATCCTGGTCGCGGTGATGATGGCGGTCATCCTGACCTATGGATTCAGCGTCGCACCCGACGAGGTGGGACAGCGGCTCGGCGAGATCGGCCACAGCCGTACCGTCGGTTACGCCGAGCACGGGGCGGCCGGCATGCTGACGCTGTTCATCCGCGGCGTGCTGTGCAACTGGATGGTGTCCACCGGTGTCGTCGCCGCGATGATGTCGACATCCCTGCCCGGCAAGGTGATCGGGATGTGGATGCCGATCATGCTGTTCTTCTACATGGGCTTCGAGCACTCGATCGTCAACATGTTCCTCTTCCCCTCGGGTCTCATGCTCGGCGGTGACTTCTCGATCGCCGACTACCTCGTCTGGAACGAGATCCCCACGGTGATCGGCAATCTCGTCGGCGGACTCACCTTCGTCGGTCTGACGCTGTACTTCACCCATGTACGGACCGCTCCGGATCGTCGACCCCCCGCCCACGACGCGACGACCGAGGTCGACGTGGCCGCGCCGGTCCGTACGACGACCGCCTAGCCCGACGCCGACCCGTATGACGTCGTGTCCGCATTCCGGGCACGACGTCATATTGTTCGACAGGGTCATACGGCTGTCGCCGAAGACGGCTCGGCCGGGTCGTCCTGGAGGGCGCGGGCGTACCAGGCGCCCAGGCCGAGCAGGATGAGTCCGGTCACGATGAACACGATCACGCGGAAGATCCCGTCGAGGGTGGCCAGGTCGAAGAGGAACAGTTTCGCCATCGCGGCCGCGACGAGGACTAGACCCCCGGTGACCGCGGCGGTACGTGCGGCACCGGTGCGACGCCGGGCATAGGCCAGGGCCGTCCCCGCGAGGACCATCCAGCAGGTGGTCGCCAGCACGTGACCGGCGAGGAAGCCGTCCGACCCGGCGACCAGGACGCCTGCGGTCACACTGATCGCGGTGAGTGCGTAGACGACGACCACTCCGGCGGCGATATGGGCTGCGCGCGAGACCTTCTCGTCGGTGAGGCGGGCCCACCCGGCGGCCAGGACCAGGGCGCCGGCGGCCGCGAACACACTCGCCACGACGATCCCCGGAGACGCGTCCCGTCGCATCAGGTCCGCATCGGCGAGCACATACGGCGGCGCCGCGTCGAGTAGCGCCGCGAAACCGATGGCCCACAGGACCGAGCCACCGGCGAGAAGTACCCGCGAGGTCGTCGACCATGTCCGGGCGACAAGCGCGGTCACCGTTGCCAGGCCGAGCAGGACGGTGATCGCCACCGTGCCGTCGAAGGCCACCAGAACGGCGACGAACAGCAGCAGAAGGGCGGTCGCGGACCAGATCTGCGCAACGACGTCGGGCACGCGCGGGGTGGAGCCGGTACGCGGGTCGGGAAGCCCCGATCCGATCAACACGGTTCCGATCAGCGCGCCGGCGATGCAGGTCTGCAGGATCACCGCGCCCGGCATGTTCATCACCGCTCCGGCGAACAACGCGGGGATGGTCGTCGCACTCGCCAGACCGGCCAGCGTCTCCCGGAACTGCGTGGTGGGCATCGCGATCAGGGCGCCGGCGACCCCCAGCACGACGACCACGACGACCGCGGCCGCGAAGACGGTGTCGGCGGCACCGGCCGACGTCCAGCCGGCCAGCGCGAGGACACCGACCAGGGTCAACGGAATCGTGGGCGCGGCGAGCCGCACGGCATGCAGCCAGATCCAGTCGCGACCGAGCTGGACCCACGCCGATGCCGCGGCGAGGACCACCATGAACGCGATGAGGGTGGTGTCCAGTCCGCCGGTGAGCACCGGTGCCAGAGCGATCAACGGCACGACGACGAGCAGCCCCAGGTGTTCGCTGCGCCACCGATGGGCAAGCGCGAGCCCAGCCGCGGCGACGAGTCCCGCGACTCCGAGGCCCACGACGATGGGCAACCAGTCGTAGATCTTGGTCGCGGCCAGGACGTCGAGGTAACCCGCCGCGATCCCGGTGGCCGTCAGCGCGATGGCACCGATCCGGCCGTCGGGCCGGCCGCGCGACCAGATCCCGCCGGCGACGAGCGCCGCGGCGAGGACCGCGCCACCCGCGACGCGGAATTCCGGGCGGAGCAATCCGGCCTGTGCGGCCAGGACGAGGAGCAGTGCGACACCGATGAGGGTCACGCCCACGCCGGCGGTGGCGAGGATCTTGCCGATCAATCCGCGTTCGGCGGCCGCGCCGATCCGTTCGGACATCGACGGCCCGGCCGGCCGCGGAGGCGACGCGACCGGCGGATACGGTCGCGCACTCGCCGGGCGGGGCATCGGCGGAGGACTTTGCGGGCCCGGCGGAGCGATCGGGGGTCGTTGGTGGCCGACCGGTGGCGGCGCCGTCGGCAACCAGGGCCGGGACGGGGGTGTGGGCCGAGGTCCCGCGGCCTGCGCAGGAGCTGCCGCCACCGTCGGTGGGGTGAGGCCGGCGGCGGGTGGCTGCACGGCGGATTGCGGTGCGGGGGCGAGGTCGCGAGCAGGCTCGTCGGGCTCGGCGACGATACGTCGCAGCTCGGCGAATTCGGCTGACACGGTGGACATCTGGCGTGCTATCGCGTCGAACTCGGTCGAGATCCGCGCCAGGGTGGCAGTACTCGGATCGCCGCCGAATGTGCTGCTGGGAGAGTTCATGTGTCGACGATGACCGGTCGCGCCCCGGCATGGATGAGTAGTCCTACCCACCAGGGGTGGGGGATTCGTGTGACGGGTGCGCGGCGACGTGATTGCCGGACGGCCCGGCAGGGTATCGCTGGACCATGACTGATCCGCACAATGCTGCCGACCGTGGACGCGCCGACGTCGAGAAGCGCTGGCAGGACACCGGAAGCTACCGGTCCGCGGCCCTGTATGTCGTGGCCGTCGTCGCGCTCGGCGCGGTGGCCTGCGCGGTCTTCCTCGCCGTCGACCGCGCCAACATCGCCCTCGCGTCGCTCGTCCCCGGTGTGTTCCTTCTCGGCGGGATCGGTGCGCTGGTCAACGCCTACCGCACCTATCGCCGGGGCGGGACCTGGCCGATGTGGCAGGGCGCGGCGTGGTTCCTGTTCGCCCTCATGCTCGTGGCTCTGGCGTTTCCCGCGATGGCGGGCTGATGCCTGTTTCCCAGTGTGATGGGCTGATGTCTACTGTGGGGCCATGCCTGCGCAACGGGTGCGAATCGACAAGACCACGCCGCAGGTCTACCGAAAGCTGATCGCGGTATCGGCGGAGGTCGCCGCGGCCGCCGAATCGATCGGGCTGAGGCGGTCCCTCGTGGAACTGGTGAACCTGCGGTGTTCGCAGCTCAACGGTTGCGCCTTCTGCATGGATCTCCATGCGCAACTGGGCCGCACCGCGGGTCTGACGACGCAGCAGATCGACGTCATGGCCGGGTGGCGGGATGCGCCGGACCTCTACGACGACGTCGAGCAGGCGGCCCTGGAGATCGCCGAGCTCGTCACCGAACTGCCGGCGCACGACGCGGCCGACCTCGCCTACGACCGGGCGACGGACATCCTCGACACCGACCAGACCGCGGTGCTGATCTGGGCGGCGGTGACCATCAACGCGTTCAACCGGATGTCCATCGTGAGCGGGTACCGCCCCCGGCCCGGCGCCTCGCCGCAGAAGGCGGCAACACCGTTCACCGGTGGCGCGACACGCTAGTCGGCCGTCCTCGCCTCACCGCCCTTTGCGCGCGAACACCCAGCCGGCCGCCGCGAGTGACACCAGCGCGATCGCCGCGCACCAGGCCAGGCCCGTCACCGCTGTCGACGTCAGATCGTGCACCGGTGACCCGCCGGTGCCCATGCCGACCAGCAGGGCTCGAATGGACTCGATGACCGGTGTGACCGGTTGTGCCTCGGCGAAGCCGCGCAGCCAGGCCGGCATCGTCTCGGGTGGCACGAACGCACTCGAGACATACGGCAGGAAGAGCATGACGAAGCCGAAACCGCCTGCCGCGGCGGGCGTTCGCACCGCCACGCCGATGAACGCGGCGAGGCAGGTGATGGCCAGGATGTAGGCGAGGACCATCCCGGCGGCCCCGAGCCATTCGAACAGCGACGCCGACGGCCGGAAACCGATGGCGACCGCGACGATCAGGACGACCGCGGTGGAGACGGAGTTCTTCACCAGGCTGGCCGCGACATGGCCGAACACCATGGTCGCGCCCACGATGGGCATCGACCGAAAGCGGTCGATGACGCCGCCGTTCATGTCATTCGCCACCGCCAGTGCGGTATTGGACGCGCCGTAGCCCGCGCACAGCAGGATGACTCCAGGAGTCGCGTAGGTGATGTAGTCGGTACCCACCGACATCGCGCCGCCGAAGACGTAGACGAACATCAGCATGATGGCGATCGGCAGGACGAGCGCGAGGATCAACTCGTCCGGATCGCGGCTCATCATGCGCAGCGATCGCGCGAACATCGTGGTCGCGTCGATCTGCAGGTGCCGGAGTCGCTTCGACGACGAGCGCTCGGCGAGGGCAGTGGTGAGACTCATGCCGCGACCTCGTTCCCGGTGGCCGGTTCGGCGGGTTGTCCGGTTGCCGCGAGAAACACGTCGTCCAGTGTGGGAGAGCGCAATTCCCAGGAATCGACGGTGGCGACGGTCCGATCGGCGAGATCGAGGACCGCGCGTGTGTGGGCCACCGACCGGTCGGTGGGCACGCGGACGGTGGTCGACTGGACCGACGGCCCGAAAGCCGCCAGGTCGGAGGCGAGGGCGGTGGCGTCGGCCGCGGTCGGCACGACGAACTCGAGCGCGGCCTCGCCGACGCGGCGTTTCAGGTCGGCCGGTGTACCGGCGGTCCCGATCCGGCCGCCACTGATGAGGGCCACGCGGTCGGCGAGGCGGTCCGCCTCCTCCAGATACTGCGTGGTCAATAGGACTGCCGTCCCCTGCGCGACCACGTCGTCGATCACCTGCCAGAGCATCTGACGGCTGCGCGGGTCGAGGCCGGTCGTCGGCTCGTCGAGGAAGAGGACCACCGGCCGGTCGAGGAGTCCCGCGGCGAGATCGAGACGCCGGCGCATACCGCCGGAGTACGTCGCGACCAGTCGGTCGGCGGCGTCGGTGAGATCGAAGGCGAGCAGGAGTTCGTCGACGCGGTGATCGACGGTGCGGCGAGGATGGTGCGCGAGCCGACCCATCATCCTCAGGTTCTCGCGACCGGTGAGCTTGTCGTCGACGGCCGCGTATTGCCCGGTCAGACTGATGATCTCGCGGACCCGGCGGCGATCGGCGACGACGTCGAAGCCGCCGACGCGGGCGGTCCCTCCGTCGGGGCGGGTGAGGGTGGACAGGATGCGCACCGTGGTCGTCTTACCCGCGCCGTTGGGGCCGAGCAGGGCGACGACCTCCCCGGCGCCGACGTCGAGGTCGAGCCCGCGCAGGACGGGCACCCGGGAGTCCCCGCGGCCCAGCGATTTCGTGAGGCCGACGGCCTCGACCGGCATGGGTGACGAACGGTCCGGGACGGTCATGTCGGACTCCGATCTGTTTATGGCTAAAACTGTTTATGGCAGTAACTGCGTACAGTAGACGCAGTTGTGCGCGACGGCAAGGGTCGACGACCGAGAGGACCGCGAATGGCAGAGGGTGGGGACGGGACGCTGCAACGGCTGTGGACGGGTGGCAGGGCGGGCAGCCGTGGTCCCAAACCGGCCCTCGATCTCGACCGCATCGTCGACGCCGCGATCGCGATCGCCGACACCGACGGCCTCGACGCGGTTTCCATGGCGCGCGTGGGTGAGGCGCTCGGCTGTTCGGCCATGGCCCTGTATCGCCACGTGTCCGGCAAGGCTCAGCTGTTGAGCCTCATGGTGGACGCGGTGGCGGGTCAGCTCGCGTTGCCGCCGCGCCGAGGGGAGTGGCGCGAGGATCTGGCGGCGTGGACGCGGGCGCAGATCGACGGCATGGTCGAACGCCCCTGGTTCCTCGAACTGCCGCTGACGGTCGCGGTCCCGGGGCCGCGTCGAATGCGTTGGATGGAGGCGGGTTTCGAGATCCTGAAGGATTTCGACCTGCCCGGTGACGACAAACTCGAGATCCTCGGCCTGCTCGCCCAGTATGTGCTGTCGGCAACCCGGTTGGAGATCGAGATGCGGCGTGCGACGGGTACCGATGCGGAGTCGGACTTCGAGCAGGTGCTGACCGGTCTCGCCGATCCCGCGCAGTACCCGTACCTGTTCGCGGCGATGCAGAGCGCGGGCGGGGAGTCCGACGACCGTGAATTCGGGCTGCAGCTCATTCTCGACGGCATCGCATCGCGCGCCACCGGCTCGCCCTGACGCGTCACCGGGCACTCTGACCGGCCGCCCACCGCCGCACTCGCATCTGTGCGGCATGATGTCACCCATGTCGACTGTGCGCTCGGGCCGGCTCGCGGTCGGCACGCTGTCGCTGCTCACCGTTCTCTACTTCGCGCAGGGCCTGCCCTACGGATTCTTCAGCCAGGCGGTGCCGGTCATCCTCCGCGAGGAGGGTTACTCACTGACCCAGATCAGCGTGTACGGACTGTTGTTCGCGCCCTGGGGCCTGAAATTCCTGTGGGCGCCCTATGTCGACGCCTACGGCACCCGGCGCAGATGGCTGGTGTCCCTGCAGTTGTCGTCGGCGGTCGTCGCACTCGTCTTGGCGACGCTCGATCTGTCCGGGTCCCTGGTCTGGCTCCTGATCGGCATCGCGGTCATCAACCTGCTGTCGGCGACGCAGGACATCGCGACCGACGGGCTGGCGGTGTCGATGCTCGAGCCGCGTCAGCGCGGTCTGGGCAACGGAATCCAGTTGGGCGCGTACCGAATCGGCATGATCGCCGGCGGCGGCGGGCTCCTCTGGCTGTTCTCGTTCGCCGGCTGGCGCACCTTGTTCGTCGTGATGGCGGTGCTCCTGTTCGCGGTCACCGTCGGCGTGTGGTTTCTCGCCCGTGAGCCGAGCCGACCGACCGGCGATGCGCAGCCGACACCGTCGAAGCGGGTGTCGCCCGGGTTGTTGCTGACGGGCTGGTCGTCGCGGCTCCGACGTCCGGGCGTGATCACGTTCATCCTCGTCGTCGGCGCGTTCAAGTTCGGTAACTCGATGGCGTCGGCGCTGGTGGGCCCGTTCATGTCCGACATCGGACTCACACTGGGCCAGATCGCGCTCGTCGAAGGTGCGTTGTCGTCGGCCGGAGCGCTCGGCGGAGCCGCGCTCGGCGGGTGGCTCGCGTACACCTACGGTCGGCGGCACGCACTGCTCGTCGGCGGTGTCACCCAGACACTCAGTCTTGGAGTGTATCTGGTCGCGTCGATCGGCGTCGGCGGCTTCTGGCTGGTGGTCACGGCCAGCCTCGCCGAGCACATCCTGGGTGGCGCGGCGACCGTCGCGGTGTTCACCCTGATGATGGATGCGTGCCAGAAGGGCTACGAGGGCAGCGACTACACCTTGTTCGCGTGCGCGGTGGTCGGCGTGCAGGGCGCGGCCGGGTTCGCCGCCGGGATCGTCGGCGACCTGTTCGGGTTCCCGGCGATCTTCGCGACCGGCCTGATCCTGTCCGGCCTCGGCTGCCTGGTCATGATCCGGGCCCTCGATCGCGGTCTCATGAAACGTCTCGGGTAGGCAGGAGGGTCGCCATCGCCTCGTCGACGACGCGGTCGAGGTCGTCACCCAGGCTGCCGGCCAAGAACTGTTGCACCAGTTCGGACATCGCGCCGGTGAAGATCGCGGCCCGCACCCGGCTCGTGAGCCGGTCGGTGTCGCGGGCGTCGGCCTCGGCGAACGCGAGGTCGCGGAGCATGCCCTGGGTGGTGGCCCGCCGTTCGGCGAGAACGGGATTGGTCACCCCGGCGGTGAACAACACGCGGCCGCGCCGCGGATCCGACGACGCGTGGCCGAGGACCGCACGGATACCCGCGCGGGTGCGTGACCGGACCGAGGGGCCCGCCTCGCGCATCGCGGCCTCGACCACCGCACCGAGTTCCGCCGTCGCGGTGTCGTAGACCGCGCCGAGCAGATCGTCGGTGTCGGAGAAGCTCTCGTAGAAGTACCGGGTGTTGTAGCCGCAATACCGGCACACCGAGCGAACCGACAGCTCGGCTTCCGCGCCGACGCCTCCGAAGATGTCGAAGGCGGCCGCGATCAGGGCCGCTCTACGCTCCGCGCGCCGGTCCGCGAGCGGTACGCCCGCCCAGCGGGTCGGTGAGGACATCTGCTCACGTACGCAACCCGGCCCAGGGCGCCGTGGACTGGGCGATCCGTGACACGATGCCCCGCTGGGCCCAGCAGCTCATCATGTACCGCCCGCCCAATCCGGTCGAACGGCGTGCGCGCCGGAGTGCGGTGTGGGGTCTGATCAACTCCGCCCACCTGACGATGGGGGAGGCGCCGGAGTTCGCGGCCGCTCGTCGTCGCGTGGCGCACGGGACGACGGTGCCGCACACGCTTCCGCGCTATGAACTCGGATCTGACCCCGAGCGTACCCGTGCCGAAATCGAGGCCTCGTTCGCCCGTTAGCCGCTGTGGGCGCTCGTGTCAAACCGGGTCGCTCCGAAACTCCAATGAAGGCAACGGAATTCGCCGGCATCAGATCGTGACGGCGGGTCCGGAAGCGGAAACATCGATTTCATCTCACGTCACGCCGGTGTAACAAAGTCAATTTACGTTTACCTCCCATACGCCAGATCGCAAGGCTTGCGACGCGTATCTCATCGGGGGTCACGCGGTGACAGGCCGCGTGTTCGTCGTGCCCCCATCTGAGTGGACCTGAGACGTAATGAGAAAGGCTTCGCCGATGCCGTCTGTTCCGTTGCCGCCCGGCCCCCCGCCGGCGGACATCCCGCCGTCCGCCCCGACCCGGTCACGCCGTCGGCGGTACGGCATCCTGGTCCCCGCGGCGCTGTCCGCGGTGGCGCTGGTCCTGAGCGCCTGTGGCAGTTCGGCCAGCGAGGAATCGGCATCGAGCGCCGAATCGTGCGTCGACACCTCCGGGAGCACCATCAAGGTCGGCTCGCTGAACTCGCTGTCGGGCACCATGGCGATCTCCGAGGTCACCGTGCGTGACTCGATCAAGCTCGCCGTCGATCAGATCAACGACAACGGCGGAGTGCTTGGCAAACAGATTCAGCTCATCGGCGAGGACGGGGCCTCCGAGCCGACGATCTTCGCGGAGAAGGCCGAGAAGCTGATCTCGAGTGATTGCGTCGCAGCGGTGTTCGGCGGTTGGACGTCGTCGAGCCGCAAGGCCATGCTGCCGGTCTTCGAGGACAACAACTCGCTGCTGTACTACCCGGTGCAGTACGAGGGCCTGGAGTCGTCGCCGAACATCTTCTACACCGGCGCCACGACGAACCAGCAGATCGTGCCGGCCCTGGAGTACCTGAAAGAGGAGGGCGTGAAGTCGCTCTACCTCGTCGGTAGCGACTATGTCTTCCCGCAGACGGCCAACCGTGTCATCAAGGCGTACGCGGAGGCCAACGGCATCGAGATCAAGGGCGAGGACTACACCCCGCTCGGTTCGACGGACTTCTCGACGATCGTCAACAAGGTCCGTACCGCCGACGCCGACGCCGTGTTCAACACTCTCAACGGCGATTCCAACGTCGCGTTCTTCCGCGAGTACAAGAACGTCGGCCTGACCCCGCAGGCCATGCCGGTCGTCTCGGTGTCCATCGCGGAGGAAGAGGTCGGCGGTATCGGTGTGGACAACATCGAGGGCCAGCTGGTCGCGTGGGACTACTACCAGACCGTCGACAACCCGGTGAACGCCTCGTTCGTCCGTGACTACAAGGCCGCATACGGCGCCAACAAGCCGACCTCCGACCCGATGGAGGCCGCCTACGTCTCGGTCTACCTGTGGAAGAACACCGTCGAGAAGGCCCAGTCGTTCGCCGTCGCCGACGTCCAGAAGGCTGCCGGCGGAGTCACTTTCGACGCTCCGGAGGGCCTCGTCACGATCGACGGCGAGAACAACCACATCACCAAGACCGCGCGCATCGGTGAGATCCGTGGCGACGGACTGATCTACACGGTGTGGGATTCGGGTCAGCCGATCGAGCCGGACCCCTACCTGAAGTCGTACCCGTGGGCCGAGGGCCTGAGCAACTGACACCGTCGAG